>JANOMD010000027.1:0-2770 GCA_031420135.1 Rhodoferax sp.
GTGGCGCTGATGAAGTTGTGAATGTGCGCCGATGCCGCCGCCTCTTCCACCTGCGCGCGGCTGGCCCCCGGCTGGCCGTAGGCGATGTTGTACTCGACCGTGTCGTTGAACAGCACGGTATCTTGCGGCACGATGCCAATCGCCTGGCGCACGCTGGCTTGCGTGACCTGCTTGATGTCTTGCCCGGCAATGGTGATGCGGCCCTGCTGCACGTCATAAAACCTGAACAGCAGCCGCGCCAGCGTGGACTTGCCCGAGCCGGATGGCCCCACCACCGCGACTGTTTTGCCCGCCGGAATCTCAAAGCTGATGTCGTGAAGAATGGCCCGGCCCGCGTTGGGTTTGGCCGCCGTGGCCACGTCGTAGGAGAAGTTGACGTGCTCAAACGCCACGCTGCTGGATGCACTCACGTCCAGGGCCACAGCACCCGGCACGTCAGCAATCTCGCGCTCGCGCTCCATCAGCGTGAACATCTTTTCCAGATCAGTCAGGCTCTGCTTGATTTCACGGTAGATCACACCCAAAAAATTCAGCGGGATGTAGAGCTGGATCATGAAGGCGTTGACCATCACCAGGTCGCCCAGCGTCATGCGGCCATCGACCACGCCCTGGGTTGCACGCCACAGCATCGCCACCAGTGCTACGGCAATGATGAGCTGCTGCCCGGTATTGAGAAGGCTCAGCGTGGTTTGACTTTTGACAGCGGCACGTCTGTATTTCTCCAGGTTTTCGTCGTAACGCCTGGCCTCGAACTCTTCGTTGTTGAAGTATTTGACGGTTTCGTAATTCAGCAGCGAGTCAATCGCGCGGCTGTGCGCGGTTGAATCCAGCTCGTTCATCTTCTTGCGAAACTGCGTGCGCCATTCCGTTACGGTGACGGTGAAGGTGATGTACAACACCAGCGCGGCGATGGTGATCCAGGCAAACCACATATCGAACTTGACCGCCAGCAGCGTGAGCACCATCGCCACTTCAATCAGCGTGGGGATGATGCTGTACAGCGAATAGCTGATCAGCGAATGCACGCCACGTGTGCCGCGCTCGATGTCACGCGTCATGCCGCCGGTCTGGCGCTCCAGGTGAAAACGCAGGCTCATCGCGTGCAGATGGCGGAACACCTGCAAGCTGATGCTGCGCGCCGCCCCTTCGGTGGCTTTGGCAAACACCAACTCGCGCAGCTCGGTAAACAGCGACGTGGACAGGCGCAACGCGCCGTAACCAATCAACAGCGCAACCGGTACCACGATCAGCGTTTGCAGATCAACCGTGCCCCCAATCCGCCCGCCGTTGGGGCTCATGCTGTCCACCAGATTTTTCAGCAGCAGCGGCACGCCGACATTGGCCAGTTTGGCACCCACCATGAAGGTCAATGCCGCAACCACGCGCCATTTGTAGATCCACAGGTACGGGAAAAGGCGGCTCAGGGTCGACCAGTCCGACCGCTGGGCTACTGTGACTGCCGGAAGTGGCGATGAAGCGTTAGCTGAAATAGGGGGGACGAGCGTGGAAGCGCTGGTTTCACCGCGATGGCGCATGGGGGACAATCCTGATTGTTGTTATTACACGATTGTGCCTATGTCTGCTGATTCAAGTTCTCCTGCCGCTTCAAGCCCTTCCCTTGATTCACGCCAGTCTGCAGGTGCAAGCACATCTGCTGTGGCAGGGTCTTCTGCCATTTCAACCGCCCGTGCAACCGCCCAAGAGCCGCAGCCGTCCAAGCACCCCGTAGTGCAATTACCCACCGACCAGGAGCTGGTGCTCAAGGTCATCCCCATGCCGGGAGACTGCAACGCCAACGGCGACATTTTTGGCGGCTGGGTCATGGCCCAGGTGGACATGGCGGGCTCGGTGATTCCCGCGCGCTACACCCAGGGCCGCATGGCCACGGTGGCGGTGAATGAATTCATCTTCAAACAGCCGGTGCGAGTGGGTGATATTTTGTCATTCTTCGCCAAGCTCACGCGCATTGGCCGCACGTCCATCACCATCAAGGTGGAGGTGTACGCCGAGCGCTTTCATTCGCAGGGTGTCTACATCAAGGTGACCGAGGCGTCGCTGACCTATGTGGCGATTGACGAGGCGGGCCAGCCGCGTGAGGTGCCAAAGCCGCAGGGTTCAATTTACTAATTTTTTGATATTGTGGTGTCCACCCAGGACGGCGGGGCCGTCTGGTCACTCAGAGTGGCCGACCCGGGTGCTTTTAGGCGGCGGTTGTGCAAGACGGTCTGCGCATAGAGTGTGGACCAGGGCTGACCCGGCACCTTTGACCTTGACTTCATCGAGAGTGACTGACGGAAGACGGCTAAAATAAGCCCCATGGAAGCTTGGCCGAGCGGTTTAAGGCACCGGTCTTGAAAACCGGCGAGGGTTTATCCCCTCCGTGAGTTCGAATCTCACAGCTTCCGCCAAGACCGCCTTTCAGGCGGTTTTTTTTCGTCTCAATTCCCACAAAAAATTCTTGCTGTAGCTACAAATTTGTCAGCGTGGAAAAGATGATGGCCGATTTTCTGGCCGACATTGAAAGAATGAAAAATGAGCACAACGAATGAGGTTCGAGTGACCGTGGGCAGTTTTTCCGGCATGGGCACACGGTTTGCAGGCGCTTGGAATCGGGCCTCTGCCGGTGAACAGGTTGACGAAACCCATGTGACGTTTCTCGACGTGCAAACCCTGCTCGACACCCTTTCCCCGCGGCGCTTGGAGTTGCTGCGCTTTGTCCGCCAGCACGGCGCTGGCAATGTCCGCCTGCTGGCGCAGGCCTTGCAGCGTG
>JANOMD010000028.1:0-5610 GCA_031420135.1 Rhodoferax sp.
GCTGCCGCTGCCGTGCGGCTGGCTTCCCAGCTGTTCGAGGACTTGAAGCAGACGCGCGTGCTGTTCGTCGGGGCCGGCGAGATGATCGATCTCGCGGCGACGCATTTCGCGGCCCGCGAGCCCAAGTCCATCGTCATCGCCAACCGCACGCTTGAGCGCGGGGAAAAGCTAGCCCGCCGTTTCGGCGCGGAGGTGATGCGCCTGGCCGATTTACCCAGCCGCCTGCACGAGTTTGATGCCGTGATCAGCTGCACCGCCAGCACCCTGCCCATCATCGGCCTGGGTGCGGTCGAGCGCGCGGTGAAGCTGCGCAAGCACCGCCCGATGTTCATGGTCGACCTGGCCGTGCCGCGCGACATTGAGCCCGAGGTCAAAGACCTGCGCGATGTCTACCTCTACACGGTCGATGACTTGGCCAAAGTAGTCCAGAGTGGCCACGCCAACCGACAGGCCGCGGTGGCGCAGGCGGAAGTCATCATCGACGCCGGCGTGCAGAGCTTCCTGCACTGGATGGACCAGCGCAACCCGGTCACCGGCGTGGTGCCACTGATCCAGCAGCTCAACGCGCAAGCCGATGAATGGCGCGCCCTCGAATTGGCCCGCGCCCAAAAGATGCTGGCCAGGGGCGATGACGTGCAGTCGGTGCTGGAGGCGCTCTCCAAGGGCCTCACCCAAAAGATGCTGCACGGCGCGTTTACCGAACTGCGTGCGGGTGACGCCCAATCGCGCGAACGGGCCAGTTCCGCGGCACAGCATTTCTTTTTGCGCAAAGAGCGTTAGCTGTGCTGGGCACAGAGGCTGCCTCTGACCCCAATCACGCACCCTCCAACCCCAGCTATTTCGCTCCAACCCCGCTCGTTGATGAAACTCTTCCTTCGCAACCGACTTGACCGCTACGCCGACCGCCTGGGGGAGCTTGAATTTTTGCTCTCGCGCGAAGACATCATGAAGGACATGAAGCAGTTTTTGGTGCTGTCGCGCGAACACACCGATGTGGCCGCAGTCACCACGCGCTGGAGCCGCTACCAGATGCGCGAGGGCGATCTTGCCTGCGCCCAGGACTTGCTCAAGGATGCAGACATGGCCGAGATGGCGCAAGAAGAAGTGAACAGCGCCACAGCCGAGCTAGCCCAATTGGAGGCCGAGTTGCAACGCATGCTGCTGCCCAAAGACCCCGACGACGCGCGCAACGCCTTCATGGAAATCCGCGCCGGAACCGGCGGTGATGAATCCGCCCTGTTCGCCGCCGACCTGATGCGCATGTACACGCGGTTTTGCGAGCGCATGGGATTCAAGACCGAGATCATGAGTGAATCCGCCAGCGAGTTGGGCGGCTACAAGGAAATCGTCATCCGCATCGAAGCGCATAACGCTTACGGCACCCTGAAATTTGAATCCGGCGGCCACCGCGTGCAGCGCGTCCCGGTGACTGAAACGCAGGGTCGCATCCACACCAGCGCCTGCACCGTGGCCGTTCTGGCCGAGCCGGACGAAGCGGTAGCCATCACCATCAACCCGGCTGATTTGCGCATTGACACCTACCGCGCCAGCGGTGCCGGTGGCCAGCACATCAACAAAACAGACTCGGCCGTGCGCATCACCCACCTGCCCACCGGCATCGTCGCCGAGTGCCAGGACGGCCGCAGCCAGCACGGCAACAAAGCCCAGGCGATGAAGGTTCTGACCGCCCGCATCATCGAAAAAGACCGCTCCGAGCGCGCTGCCAAAGACGCCGCCGAGCGCAAGGGCCTGATCGGCACCGGCGACCGCAGCGACCGCATCCGCACCTACAACTTCCCGCAGGGTCGGCTGACGGACCACCGCATCAACCTGACCCTGTACAAGCTGCTGTCCATCATGGAAGGTGACCTCGGCGATGTGGTGGACGCCCTGCAAGCCTATGAGGCGACCGAACAACTGGCGGCGCTTGAGACGGCGTCGGCCGTTTGAAGTCAACCGCCCAGACCCGCTGAAACTGGAAATGACGACTGCCAGAACAACGATTTCACAGGCGCTCGTCACGGCCAGCGCGTTGGGGCTGGATCGGCTCGACGCGCAACTTTTGATGCTGCACGCGTTGGGCAAGTTGCCATCAGACCGCGCCTGGCTGCTGGCCCACGACCTGGACGCACTGCCCGAGTCCGGCAAGGCGCTTTTTCAGGCCCTGGTCCAGCGCCGCGCGACCGGTGAGCCCGTTGCCTACCTCACTGGCCGCAAAGAGTTTTATGGACTTGACCTGGGTGTAGATGCGCGCGTGCTGGTGCCCCGGCCCGATACCGAGACGCTGGTCGAATGGGCGCTGGCACTGATTGGCGCCAGCAAAAGCACCACCAGTCCGCGCCGCGTCATTGACTTGGGCACGGGCTCGGGCGCCATTGCATTGGCCATGAAACACGCCCGGGGGCAACTGCAGATCGCCGCCACTGACATCAGCGCAGACGCGCTAGCCGTTGCTCGGGCCAATGCGCTTCAACTCAAGCTTGACGTGCAGTTCAGCCAGCGCGCATGGCTCGAAGGCGTTACAGGCCGTTTTGAAGTCATCGTCTCCAACCCGCCCTACATTGCATTGCACGACCCCCATTTGCCCGCGCTGGCCCATGAACCGTTGCAGGCGCTGGTGAGCGGCGCAGACGGCCTGGACGATATCCGCCACATCATTGCGCAGGCACCCGATCATCTAAACGCCAGTGGCTGGCTGTTGCTGGAGCATGGCTTCGACCAGGCGGCGAAGGTTCGGACCCTTCTGCTGAGCGAAGGGTTCACGTCAGTTGTGTCCCGGCGTGACCTGGGGGGCCACGAGCGCTGCAGCGGTGGTCAAATAGTTTGATATCACCGGCAATATCAATAATCACAAAATTCGGTTAAAATATTAACCTGTAGGTTCATAATTACCCGAAAAACCGCGAAAATCACGAAAAAACCTATAATATATGCCTATAGCTCTAGTGATATATAGATAGTTTGCTATTTTTTATATAGCAATTAACAAGATCTTCAATCAACCTGCGTTACAGCAACGCCAAGCAAGGAACCCACATGGCCACATTCGTCATTGCCCACGGCGCCTGGAGCGCAGGCTGGGCCTGGAAGAAAATGCACCCGCTCATGCGCGCGCTGGGCCATGAGCTGGTCACGCCCACCTACACCGGCATCGGCGAGCGGTCGCACCTGGCGCATGCCGGCATTGACCTCAACACCCACATTGCCGACATCCTGAACGTGCTGCATTGCGAGGACCTGAGCGACGTGATTCTGGTCGGCCACAGCTACGGCGGCATGGTTGCCACCGGCGTGGCAGACCGGGCTACTGAGCGCATCGCCCATTTGGTCTACCTGGATGCGTTCGCGCCGCGCCACGGCGACTCGGTGCTGTCATTGCAGCCAGGCGACATCCGCGCCCGCGTGCGTGAGGGTGCGCGCACGCTGGGCGACGGCTGGCGTGTTCCCGCGAACCCCCTGCCGCCCGACACCCGCCCCGAAGATGTCGCCTGGTCCACCCCCCGGCGTGTGATGCAGCCTTTGAAAACGTTTGAGCAAGCCATCGAACTCACGGGTGCCGTCAATGCACTGCCCACCAGCTACATCTATTGCCAAAAGTTCGGCCCGGGCGACGTCTTCCGCCAGTGCGCCGACCGCGCGCGCAGTGAGGCCGGCTGGAAATACCATGAAATGGACGCCAGCCACAACCCGCACATCACCGTGCCCAATGCGCTGGCGGCACTGCTGGATGGGATTGCGCGTGCGAATGCCGGTTAAAGGGCGTGGTACCAATGAGCCCCAAATTGGCCGAACTGCACAACCCGCCCTCGAAAGTGAAATAATCGGGGATTGACATTTAGGAGTCCGCAAAATGAGCGACACACAACAACGTATCGATGAATTGGTCAAAGGCAGCGAGGTCGTGCTGTTCATGAAAGGCAACGCCAGCTTTCCGCAGTGCGGCTTTTCTGGCCGTGCCATCCAGATTTTGAAGGCCTGCGGCGTCGAGCCCAAAACCCTTACAACCGTGAATGTGCTGGAAGACCCCGAAATTCGCGCGGGCATCAAGGACTACAGCAACTGGCCAACGATCCCGCAGCTTTACGTCAAAGGCGAGTTCGTGGGCGGCTCGGACATCATGATGGAGATGTACGAATCCGGCGAGTTGCAGCAGGTCTTAAGCGCACCAGCGCACTGACCCGGCACGGGCAGACCGTCACAGTGACCGTCGCGGGCTGACAGCCCGCGCCGTCAGGACTTGCCAAACTCCCACTGGCGTTTCGCCCCCAACACGGCGTTGGGGTACGGTGCCTTGCCGCGCGAGCCGTTGTAGCGCCCCAGCGCCAGGAACAGGTCACCCTTTTCACGGTCCAGGTAGTGCCGCAAAATCACGCAGCCAAAACGCAGGTTGGTCTGCATGTGAAACAGGCTGGCGGCGTCGCCCCCTTGGCTGTCACTGTTTGCCAAAACCCGCGTCCAGAACGGCATCACCTGCATGTAGCCGCGCGCGCCAACCGGGCTGACGGCATATTTGCGAAAGGCGCTTTCAACCTCCACCAGGCCGAGCACCAGCGCCACGTCGAGACCGGCGCGTTTTGACTCGTACCAGATGGTTTGCAAAAACTCCTGGCGCACTTTCCAGTCGGGTTTTTTCTTTTTCAGGCGCTCACTTTGCGCCACCAGCCAGCGCAAATAGACCAGGCGGGATTCAGTGTCGGAAAACTCGGGGATGGGCGGAGCGCTGTGGGTGATGGCAGAGCTCAGCGCCGAACGCACCGAATCGACCAGCGGCTCTTCCAGTTGCCCGCCTGCGTGCGCGGGCGCCGGCGTGGTCAGCGCTCCCATTCCCATAAGGGGCAGCAGGAGCCAATTTCTCCTTGAACAGCCGGCCATACGTAAAACCATCAAACGCCGCTTCGGGCTCCCGACCCGATAGATACCCGGTTCGCTGCCAGCCTGGCGATCACATGGGCCGCCACATCGGCAACCGCCATTTTGACAGCCACTGCGTCGCGCCGGTGCTGGTACTCGACCTGGCCTTCTTTCAAAGTGCGGTCTCCAATGGTGATCCGGTGCGGCACACCTATCAGCTCCCAGTCGGCAAACATGGCTCCCGGGCGCTCGCCCCGGTCATCCAGGATCACGTCCACGCCTGCGGCCATCAAGTCGTCGTAGAGCTTGTCTGCGGCTGCCTTGACGTCGGGGAAGCGGTCCGGGCTGATGGGGCACAGCACCACGGTGAAGGGGGCCAGCGCATCGGGCCAGATGATGCCGCGCTCGTCATGGTTTTGTTCAATGGCCGCAGCGGGCAGGCGCGTGATGCCGATGCCGTAGCAGCCCATTTCCATGAACTGAGGCTTGCCGTTTTCACCCAGGAACGTGGCGTTCATGGCTTGGCTGTATTTGGTGCCGAGGTAGAACACGTGGCCCACTTCAATGCCGCGTTCGATGGCCAGCACGCCCTTGCCGTCGGGCGAGGCATCGCCTGCGACGACGTTGCGCAGGTCGGCAACGGTTGCGGGTTCGGGCAGGTCACGGCCCCAGTTGATGCCGGTGAAATGGAAGTCTGGCGAGTTGGCACCGCAAATCCAGTCGGCCATGTGGGCGACTTCGCGGTCAACCACCAGGTTC
>JANOMD010000029.1:0-2059 GCA_031420135.1 Rhodoferax sp.
ACGCCGAGACCCATCACGCCCACCGGAAAGTCGCAACGCATACGCGGTTTTCGGTACGACCACTTGCCGTCTGCCACATCGGTTTCGTAGGCATCAAATTCGCGGAAGTGCCGAATTACGGCATGGCACACGTACTCTGCCATCTGCACCGACATTCCCGCGTCGTCGAGCCTGAACAGCGGCACACCCGTAGGCAGGTGAAGCTTCGTCAACGCATCCACACCTGCGCCTATGTTAAAAATACCTTTGAGTTGCTGCTGCTCATCCAGAAACTGTTGCGGGGGCGCCCAGACCACGGCGTAATCCGCTGGCCCGTTGCCTCTTTGCCATGGCACAACCTCTGCGCCGGGCAATGCAACCTGAAATCCGCTAACCCAAGGTTCAACCCGCCCGTCGGCGATATATAGAGCTATTTTCATGGGTGGGGAGACCCGCCAGGACTCTCCCGAACCGTATTGGTAGACCATTCCGAGCATAGTTTTCTAAATGAACGGCTGCGCTCAAACGCCCCTTGTAAATCCATCCTGGCTGAAAACGCAGGCTGGTCGGTTATTTCCCCATAACCGTGACCCCCCATCCGCGTCGACAGCCACCCCTTTGCATTGCGTGGAGTTTCCGCGCCGACCTGACCATCGGCGGGGCTGCAATTAAAGTTTCGACAACCATGAAGTGACGCTGCAGCAGCAATAAACCATGCCTCGTATTCCCGATTCGCTAACACCACGCCTACTCGTCTGTGAGGCACAACTGTTTTCGCTCTGCCAAGAATCTCAGCCCCTTTGACCGCAGGACAATCATCGTCAGCGTCTAACAAAATAAGAATCCAGCCAGTGTCACCACACTTGGCCGCAGCCAGTTTCAGGTGACGACTAAATTCCTCAGCACGGTTTAGAAATCGGTCTTTATAGACTCGAATGGGCGGTAACACATGCGCTACAACATCTGGCGTGCGCCATTCCCTCAGGCGACGCAACAGGACCGGTAACGCGGCGACCTCGCCATCACCCTCCACAATGGATGCAACAGCAGTCATTGCCCCGTATCCCCAAAGAGATCTGATTGGCGCTGATTTTGCGCGTCCAGATTCGCCCGGTCAGGCGCAAGTTGATTGAGCCTAAGCAGCTCTCCCGGTGAAAATAACTGGTCTCGCATGACCGAGCGCGAAGCCTCATCCAGTGGGCCAATTTTCGTTTCACCCCCTTCAGACACCACAGCGAGAAACCTGTCGGGCGAAATGGTGCGATCGTCCAATAAATCCGGGCTGTGGCTGGTCACAATCACCTGCGTGTGTTCGGACGCTTTGGACAGTGCTGAACGCAACGCAGCACTCGCAGCAGGATGCAAGGCCGTTTCCGGCTCTTCAATACCGATCAACAGTGGATGCGCATCGCGATTACCCTGAAAGAGCGCGGTTAATACGCCCAAGGCACGCAACGTGCCATCTGACATGTTTTGCGCCGGGAAACGCCACGGATGTTTGGAGCCAGCCATGTCTTGCCGAAATTCCAATGTTTCCAAAGGACCAATTTGCTTGCGCTCAACACCATGCACCATAGGAACTACGGTTTGCAAGTACTCTCGAATCAAGGCCAATTTTTCAGGGGCAACACGCTCCAGATGCCCCAAGACGCTGACGATATTTTCACCAACGGACTTGAGCAAACGTCCGTCCTGGGGCTTTTGTGGCTCACGCATCAACTTCGGGTTCAGGTTATAAAACCCCATCGCACTCAGTGCGTCGAACACCGGCCTGAATACAGCCATGCCAGACACACTGACCAGCGCCAATCGGTCAGAGGTGACGGCTGGAAAAGTGTCCTCGCTAGTGGCGATGAGTTGACCGCGCTCGACGTGAAAGTATGGCCCCTTCCCTACAGCACCGATGACGCATTTTTCAGTCTGGACTTCGTAGCCCCGCCCTTGCAAGGAGCCGATATTGAACGCGTAGTAACCACTTTGACCCTCCGGCAGCAGAAACTCAAGTCGCACTCCAAAATGATTCGGATGACCACTAGATCGCCGTCGAACCTCTGGCAGGCCGCCTCGCTCGTTCAATGCG
>JANOMD010000030.1:0-6763 GCA_031420135.1 Rhodoferax sp.
AGCAACACCCAGTACAGGGCAATAAAAACCGGAATCTGGACCATGATCGGGAAGCAACCACCCATCGGGTTGACTTTTTCTTCGCGGTAGATGCGCATCATTTCCTGCTGCATTTGCTGCGGATTGTCCTTAAGGCGCTCCCGCATCTCCGTAATTTTTGGATTGACGGCCTTCATCTTGGCCATGCTGGCATAGGCCTTGGCATTGAGCCAGTAAAACGCAATCTTCAACAAAACCACCAGCGCCACTATGGACCAGCCCCAATTGCCGATGAAACCGTACAACCGGTCCAACAGCCAATACAGCGGTTTGGCAAGAATGGTCAGCCAACCATAGTCCTTGACCAACTCAAGGCCCGGGGCAAGGGCTTCCAGCGCATTTTCTTCCTGGGGTCCGGCGAAGAATTTGGCGTCGATCACCTTGCTGGTGCCCGGCGCAATGTCACCCAAGGCAGAGATCATGCCCACAGCGTAAAGGTTGGTGTCGACTTTTCGCATGAAAAGGTCACGCTTGATGCCGTCGGCCAAGATCCAGGCGCTGGCGAAGTAATGCTGCACCATCGCGACATAGCCGTTGCTGGATTGCTTTTCGATCTCTACCTTGTTTTTTTCAATGTCCGTAAATTCCACCTTTTGGTATTTTTGCGCTTCGGTGTAAACCGCAGGCCCCGTGAATGTGGAATAAAAGAACGACTCGCCTGAGGGCTTGTTCCCGTCTCGAACCAACTGGAGATAGAGCTGAGGTGAAACGGCCGCTGTGCCCGTATTCACGACTTCGTGGCGAACCGCAATCGCGTAGGAGCCTCGGGTCAGCGTATAAGTTTTGACCAGCTTGACGCCCCCTTGCTCTGGCGCTTCAAATCTCACGCTCAATTCCTTGACACCGTCTTTCAACCGGCGGTCTCCAGGCACTGCGGTCATGATAGTTTTGTGCGTTGGAAACACACCGCCACCGGCGCCAGCGATCAAGCCTGTCTGCGCCAGGTAAGTGCGCTCCTTGCTTTCCTCAAGGAGCACAAATTTCTTGGCCTTGTCTGCCATGTCGATGTGCTGGACGAATTCGGTCCGGACAATCGAGCCGCCTTCCGTGTCAAACGTGATGTTGAGCACGTCTGTGGAAAAGGCCAGCCGCTCGCGTGGCGCAGTCGCACCAACCGCTTGCGCAGTACCAGGCACCTGCACCGGATTGGCGCTAGCGACGGGCGCCGTATCACTGCCGGCTGCAGGGACGCCCGAATTGACGGCGCTTGCCGTCGCTGGGGCGCTAGCCTGCGCCGCAGTTTTGGCGGGGCTTGGGAAAAACGTGGCCTTGTGCCCGTTGTACACCTGCCACTGGTCCCATAGCATCACCATGGAAAAACCGAAAATCACCCACAACATGGTGCGCCGAATATCGTTCATGAAGAATTCTTTTGAGAGTTTGATGGGATCAGCCGAGTCAACAGGCGTGGCTTTTCAATGGGGGCCGGGTCGTGTCCGCCCTGACACCAAGGGTGGCATCGCGCCAGGCGGCACAGGGTCAAGTAGCTGCCGCCAACGGCGCCATGGCGCTCAAGTACCTGTAGGCTGTAGACCGAACAGCTGGGCTCGAACCTGCACGCCGAGCCCAACCATGGACTCAGCAACAGTCGATAACCCTTTACCAGCGCCAGCAGGAAGGCCTTGATCATGGCGCTGGCATGGCGTTAGATTGGGTCGGGCGTTGCATTGACGCAACCGGAGCCGCCAGCGCAAACAGCTGCTCAAGCTCCAGGTGAACCGCAGCCTTCAATGCCATTGATGTGGCGCTCGGATACTGGTCCTTGCCAAAACCGGCCCGAAGGCGAACCACATGGGCTGCGATCTGTAGGGTCGGTTTTTTGATTTGTGTCATGGTGTAGATCTGCCGCTTGATCATGTTCCGCGTCACTGCCCGCTTGGCCCATCGCTTGGGCACCAAAGCGCCGATCCAGGCACTGTTTGCCTGAAACGCACTGATGGCCACCCCGCCTTTTGAGGCTTCTGAAGCTGCTGACGGTGGCGCGATGGCTTGAACCAGCGCGGTCGGTTCGGGCACCAGGCGATGCAGGGCAAAGTGAGCCGTTCGTGCCACGGTGATTCCCGCCAAAACGGCCTGGAACTGGGAACGCGTTTTGAGTCGCTGCACGTCGTCTAACCCCCATCGCACCAAGGGCCTCACCCGATGCGTCAGGTGTCCCGCCGAAATATCAAACCAACCAGCGAAGCCGACAACGATCTCAGCCTGGATCAGACCGCCAGGCGTTTGCGGCCCTTTGCGCGGCGCGCATTGATCACAGCACGACCACCCCGAGTCTTCATGCGAACGAGAAAACCGTGCGTACGTGCGCGGCGAATTTTGGAGGGTTGGTAAGTGCGTTTCATTTTCAAGTCCAGTAAACAAGTTCAGGCAAATCGAGCCCAGCCTTCCATTATCGCAAATTTCTTCAATGACAGCAACACCTTGCTTTATGCACTGCGAGAAAAGCATGAAGCGCCCAGTCGACCGAAAAAAGCACGCTATGACGTGTGGATAAGGGTTTGATAAGTTATACTTTTCTGGCTCTCCAAAGTAAAACTATCCACAGAATCTGAAGCATCCATGATTGAGAGACAAGCCAATAGCGAGACGGGATCTGGCGGGTCGGCTGCGGGCCAGAGCCTTTGGCAGGCCTGTGTGGACCAATTGGCCATGGAGTTGCCCGAGCAACAGTTCAATACGTGGATCAAACCCCTCTTGGCGCTGGTGTCTGACGACCTGTCCAAAGTCACAATATTGGTTGCCAACCGATTCAAACTGGACTGGGTACGGGCTCAATATGGCGGAAAAATCTCTGCACTCCTGGAAAAAATTTATGGCCAACCAATCGCTGTTGAGTTAGTGCTCGCTCCCAGGGAAGTTGGCATCCGTTTGTATTCGACGCCCCGGCCGGTTGAGGTAAATGCAATCGAGGAACCAGCCGAGTTGGGTGAGGAAAGAACCCAAGGCGGTCCTAAAAATCGTCTGAATACAGCCTTGAATTTTGACAATCTGGTCGAAGGAACGGCCAACCGCATGGCCCGCGCGGCTGCCATGCACGTCTCCAGTACACCCGGCCATTTGTACAACCCGTTGTTTATTTATGGTGGCGTAGGCTTGGGCAAAACACATTTGATGCACGCCGTGGGCAACAAACTGCTTCAGGACAAACCGGCAAGCAAAGTCCTTTACATTCATGCTGAACAGTTTGTTTCCGACGTCGTAAAGGCCTACCAGCGAAAGACCTTTGATGAATTCAAGGACCGCTACCATTCACTGGATCTTTTACTGATCGACGACGTCCAGTTTTTTGCCAACAAGGAGCGGACTCAAGAAGAGTTTTTCAACGCTTTCGAAGCGCTGCTGGCTAAAAAATCCCACATTGTGATGACCAGCGACACCTATCCGAAGGGTTTGACTGACATTCATGAGCGGTTGGTATCCAGGTTTGATTCCGGCTTGACGGTCGCCATTGAGCCGCCGGAACTTGAGATGCGTGTCGCCATCCTGATCAACAAGGCACGCGCCGAAGGAACGGAGATGCCCGAGGAGGTGGCCTTCTTTGTGGCTAAAAATGTTCGCTCAAACGTGCGTGAACTGGAAGGGGCTCTTAGAAAAATACTGGCGTATTCCCGCTTCAATCTGAAGGAAATATCGATTCAACTGGCGCGTGAAGCGCTGCGTGACCTGCTTTCGATCCAGAACCGGCAGATTTCAGTTGAGAACATCCAGAAGACTGTCGCCGACTATTACAAGATCAAAGTTGCTGACATGTATTCAAAAAAGCGCCCTGCCAGCATTGCGCGGCCTCGCCAGATTGCGATGTACCTGGCCAAAGAACTTACGCAAAAGAGCCTGCCTGAGATCGGAGAACTGTTTGGCGGTCGTGACCACACTACAGTACTGCATGCGGTGCGGAAAATTGGTGGAGAACGCCAACAACTGTCTGAATTGAACCAGCAACTCCACGTACTTGAACAGACCTTGAAGGGTTGAAAACGCCTTTTCACCCTGAAACCATGCCGCCGCATCCCACCATTCAACTGTTCATAACGCTGGGGAGAAATTGCTCTAAAAGAGTGTGTTATCCACAGAAATGTCGTATTTGCGAAAGTTATTCATTTTGACGTTACACCACAGTTCACGATTGTGCACAGCTTTCAAAATCATCCAAGTGCTTGATAAAAAAGGGGAAAATGCCGCTATGCACAGAAAAGCGCTGCCCTTATCTACTACTACTAGTATTAATTAAAGAAAATATAGAAGAGGTTGACATGATCGTCCTGAAGGCAACACAAGACAAAGTGCTATCGGTTTTGCAATCGGTTGCAGGTATCGTTGAGCGGCGGCACACCTTGCCCATTCTGGCCAATGTGCTGATTCGAAAAACCGGTTCATCGCTTCAGTTCACCACCAGTGACCTGGAGATTCAGATTCGAACTTCGGCCGAGCTGGGCGGCGACAGTGGCGATTTCAGCACCACGATTGGCGCGCGCAAGATGATTGACATCCTGCGCACCATGCCGGGCGACCAGACCGTGTCGCTGGAGTCCAGTGCTGCCAAGGTGATTCTCAAAGGTGGCAAGAGCAAGTTCACTTTACAGACCATGCCAGCCGAGGATTTTCCGTTGGTGCAGGAATCAGCCAACTTCGGTCCGGTTTTCAGCGTGCCGCAAAAAACACTGAAGGATTTGCTCAGCCAAGTGTCGTTTGCCATGGCGGTGCATGACATTCGCTACTACCTCAACGGCATTCTGTTTGTCGCAGAAGGCAAGCAATTGAGCCTGGTGGCCACCGATGGGCACCGGCTGGCCTTTGCCTCTGCAACGCTGGATGTCGAGGTTCCGCGGCAAGAAGTCATATTGCCGCGCAAGACCGTGATCGAGATGCAGCGTCTGCTCAGCGACGCAGACGGCGCCATTGAGATGCAATTTGCCAATAACCAGGCCAAGTTCAGTTTTGAGGGTATGGAGTTTGTGACCAAGCTGGTCGAGGGAAAATTTCCAGACTACAACCGTGTCATACCAAAAAACCACAAGAACATCATCAGTCTGGGTCGGGTGGCATTGCTCGCGTCATTGCAGCGCACCGCAATTTTGACCAGCGACAAATTCAAGGGCGTGCGTTTGAACATCGATCCCGGGACCCTGCGCGTGGCGTCCAACAATGCCGAACAGGAAGAGGCCGTCGATGAACTCGATATTGATTACGGCGGCGACAGCATTGAAATCGGGTTCAATGTGACTTACCTGATTGATGCGCTCACCAACATGACGCAGGAGATGGTTCGCATTGAATTGTCTGACTCCAACAGTTCTGCGTTGTTGACGATTCCTGACAATCCAACCTTCAAATATGTGGTGATGCCGATGCGAATTTAGGGCCGGTACCAACGGAATCTTCTGACCTGAAACCCCCAGCTTACGGGGGTTTAGTCATTCAAGCGTTTGTGAAATCAGTGAAATTTGCGAGAAAAGTTAGCCATGACCGACGAAAACAAGCCAACCCCAACCCCAGCCCAGAACGGTGAAGGGATCAATCTCGGAGAGAGTTCCGCTGAAAGCTCAAACTACCAGCCGACCATTGACACCAATCAGGCAGGCGCAACAGAAGCCTATGGTGAAGGGTCGATTCAGATCCTTGAAGGGCTGGAAGCGGTGCGCAAGCGCCCCGGCATGTACATCGGCGATACCTCCGATGGCTCGGGCCTGCACCACATGGTTTTTGAGGTGGTTGACAACTCGATCGACGAGTCCCTCGCAGGGCATTGCGATGACATCCTGGTCACCATCCATTCCGACAACTCGATTAGCGTGGTGGACAACGGCCGGGGCATTCCGACCGGGCTCAAAATGGACGACAAACACGAGCCCAAACGTTCGGCGGCAGAGATTGCCCTGACCGAGCTTCACGCTGGCGGCAAGTTCAACCAGAACAGCTACAAGGTTTCAGGCGGACTGCATGGCGTCGGTGTGAGCTGCGTCAATGCGCTCAGCAAGATGCTGCGCCTGACGATCCGCCGTGATGGCAAGGTCCACGCGCTGGAGTTCAGCAAAGGTTTTGTGCAGAACCGCATCATTGAAACCGTCAACGGCGTTGAAGTCTCCCCCATGAAAGTCATTGGGGAAACCGAAAAACGCGGCACTGAGGTGCACTTTCTGCCTGACACCGAGATCTTCCAGCAAAACAACGATTTCCATTACGAAATCCTGAGCAAGCGCTTGCGCGAGCTGAGCTTTTTGAACAACGGCGTGCGGATTCGCCTCAAGGACGAGCGCACCGGCAAGGAAGACGACTTTGCCGGCGCTGGGGGCGTGAAGGGGTTTGTGAACTTCATCAACAAGGGCAAGACCGTTCTGCACCCCAACATCTTCCACGCGATGGGCGACCGTCAGAGCGACCAGCAAACCAACATTGGCGTTGAAGTGGCGATGCAGTGGAACAGCGGCTACAACGAGCAGGTGCTGTGCTTTACCAACAACATCCCACAGCGCGATGGGGGCACCCATCTCACCGGCTTGCGCGCCGCAATGACGCGGGTCATCAACAAGTACATTGACGACAGCGAAGTCGCCAAAAAAGCCAAGGTTGAAGTGACCGGTGACGACATGCGCGAGGGCCTGACCTGTGTGTTGAGCGTGAAAGTGCCCGAGCCCAAATTCAGCAGCCAGACCAAGGACAAACTGGTCAGCTCGGAGGTGCGCGGCCCGGTGGAAGACATCGTCAGCAAGCTGCTGTTTGACTACCT
>JANOMD010000031.1:0-8200 GCA_031420135.1 Rhodoferax sp.
CGGCGCAGTGCATGCCGCGCACGATGACTTGGGATTCCCACTGCTGGCCGGTGCCATCGGTTGTGGGGTCAACGCGGCGGCTGAAAACTGCCCACTCCTGCGGGTCGTCAAACCGGGTTAGCGGGCCGAGCCCGTGCAGATCTGATGAATCAGCTTGATCGAAAACAGCGTGGGACGTAAGTGGGGCAGCTTGCACACTGCAAGGATACGCGAGCTGGCTGCAAACGCCCTTGATATGAATCAAGCTATCACGATTCAATGAATGAGGCAGAACTAATATGCTATTAAACATATAGCACATGTAGCATATTATTCGAGGGCTAGAATGCTTTTTTATTCATAATTTGAGTAAATTTGCAATTGCTTGGATAAATATTAACCTTCAGGTTAATATTTTCATTTTTTACAATCTGTGTCGATCCGGAAAAAAAATTGACCGAAAGACTTTAGCAATGAGCATCAAGAGCGACAAATGGATCCGCCACATGGCCGAAACCACCGGAATGATCGAACCCTTCGAACCCGGCCAGGTGCGCAGCCGCGATGTCAACGGTGCCAGCCAGAAGATCATCAGCTACGGCACCAGCAGCTACGGCTATGACATTCGCTGTGCGCCCGAGTTCAAGGTCTTCACCAATATCCACAGCACCGTGGTGGACCCGAAGAATTTCGACGCAAAGAACTTTGTCGATTTTCATGACGATGTGTGCATCATTCCGCCCAACAGCTTTGCCCTGGCCCGCACGCTGGAGTACTTTCGGATCCCGCGCAACGTGCTCACCATCTGCCTGGGCAAAAGCACCTACGCGCGCTGCGGCATCATTGTCAACGTGACACCGTTTGAGCCCGCAGCACCTGTGGTGGCAGCACACGGCCGGTGCGGCAAAAGCCTTGGGACTGGATGGAACGGACGCGCACTCCGCTACCGGCAATTTGCAACCCGGCTGCGAAGCCGATTTCATCGTCCTGAACCCCGCCGCCACGCCCTTGCTGGAGCGAAAAACCGCCCGGGCAAACAACCTGGACGAGTTGCTGTTTGCAATGATTGTGTTGGGCGACGACCGCCTGATTGAACGCACGGTGATCGCGGGCGGACCCTGAATGCGGCCACGAGTCAGATTTGGCGCAACTTTGAATTGCTATATTAAAAATAGCAAACTATCTATATAACACTAAAGCTAGATGCCAATTTGACCGGTTTTTTGGCAAAAAAACCGCCTTTTGGTGTCATAAATTAACCTGGAGGTTAATTTATTTCCGCCTCCGTTACCAGCGCCTGACCGTGTCAAACACAGTTTTTGCTGAATCCGACAGCCTGGCAAAGGCCGCATTGGCACGATCCCGGTCGGCGGCCAGCACCGCCTGTTCCAGCGTCCTGGCGTCGCCAGCGGCGGCGTCTGCGGTGATACCCAGCAGCAGCCCTTTGAGTGCATGGGCCTGGGCGCGGGTGGCTTGCCAATCCTGCTTTTGCAATCCCTCAAACGCCAGGCCGAGGCAATCTCGCAGTTCATTGCAAAAAACCTGCGCTACCTCGTGCAGGGCCGCTTCGTCATGTCCCACGCGGGCCAGCAGGCGCTCACGATTGACCAGGCCGGCGCCTGGCACTGTGGTGGCACCAGGCATGGGGACCAACGCGGGTGCGGGCTCTGGCAGTGGCAGGTCAACTTGCGCGAGCGGGCGTTTATCGCGCAGAGCTGCTTGATTGGCCGTCGCGAGTTGCTGTCCAAGGCCGGTGGCCCGCAAACCGGCCTGCAGCGCCTCGGTGGTCAGTGGCTTGGACAAATAGCCGTCCATCCCAACGGCGATGGCGTGTTCGCGATCTGCTGCCGCGGCGTGCGCGGACAGCGCGATGACCGGCACCCGCGCCTTGCGCTGTTCCAGCTCCCATTGGCGAATGTGGTGTGTGGCTTGCCAACCGTCCATCCGGGGCATCTGGATGTCCATCAATACGACATCAAACCAGCCGGCTTTGACGGCCTGCACGGCCTGCTCGCCATCACCTGCAACTTCCACAGCAAAGCCCAGTAGCTGTAGCAATCGCGTCGCCAGCAACTGGTTGACACGGTGGTCGTCGACCACCAGCGCGCGCTTGCCGCTGTAATTGACGGCTGCGTTTTGCGCGTGGCTCGGCAGGGTCATGTCGGCACCGGCCAGCTCGGTCACACCGAAGTCCGGGTCGCGGTCTTCAAAATTGGCATAAGCCAACGGCACGTGCACGGTAAAGCAGCTGCCATGCCCCAGCGTGCTGCTCAGCTCAATGCGACCGCCCATCATTTCTGCCAGCTTGACGCAGATTGACAGGCCAAGGCCGGTGCCGCCGTAGCGTCTGGAGGTGGAGTTGTCGGCCTGGACAAATGCGTCAAAGACCAATTGCTGTTGTTGCGCGCTGATGCCAATTCCGGTGTCGGTCACCCGCAACTGCAACATCATCTGCGTGGCGTCAGCGTGCGTCAGCGACATCGACACATCAATCGACCCCTGTTGGGTGAACTTGATGGCATTGCTGACCAGGTTGGTGACGATCTGGCGCAGCCGGCCGGGGTCTCCGACGGCTTCTTTGGGCAAGGTTTCACTGGCATCGATCAACAAGTCCAGCCCCTTCGCCTGGGCCGCCACGCGCATTGGTGCCACCACATCCCAAAGCCAGCGGCGCAGCGGAAATCGAACCTGCTCAAGCACCAGCTTTTGGGCCTGCAGGCGCGAATAGTCCAGCACGTCATTGACCAGCGCGAGCAAGGCGCGCCCTGAGCTGCCGACCAACTCCACATACTGGCGCTGCTCCTCGGTGAGGCTGGTTTGCGCCAGCAGATTGTTCATGCCAATGACGCCATTGAGCGGTGTGCGGATTTCATGGCTGATGTGGGCCAAAAACTCATCCTTGGCGGCATTGGCGGCCACCGCCTGGGCGCGTGCGCCTTCCACTTCCTGCTGGATTTCGCGCCTGCGGGTGACGTCGCGTGAGATGCCCGTCATACGCTCAACCTGGCCCAGCATGTTGCGCTGTGTGACCTGGCCAGTGCATTCAATCCAGCGCGGCCCCAGGCTGGTGTTCACGCGATATTCCACCTCCAGGCGGTTCCTCTGTTGTGCAAAAAGCTGAACCAGGGCAAGGCGCAGCAGCTCCCGGTCATCCGTCGAGATGTTGCGCAGCAAATCTTGAGGCGACCAAGGCGGATCTTCACCGCTCGTGCCGCCCAGTGTGTTGACTGTCTCGTGAAATTGCGGGGAAGAGAACAGGGTTTCATCAACAATGTCCCATTCCCACATCGAAAGACCGGCTGCACTGACCGCCAGTTGCAAGTGGTCTTCGGTTTTCCCCAGTGCCACTTCGGCCATCAAGCGGCTGTTGGACTCAGTGCTTGCATGCTCCCGCAATGCCTTGTTTTCCCGCTGTAGCCGCTCTAGCTGGATTTGCAGGCGCTCCTCAGCGGTGTTGCTCATGCTGATGCGACGCCAGGCATCTCACCTGCCGCCGTCCAAAGCTGAATTTTCCGGTAAAGGGTCGGGACCGCAGCCGCCCGACGCACACTGGCGGGCAGCATGGCGGCCTGCACTTGCGCGCCGTCATTGAGCGCGACAGCCGCGCGAACCACATTGATCAACTCCCGCACATTTCCGGGCCATGCGTAGGCTCGCAGCGCGGCCAGGGCTTCCGGGCTGAAGCTGCTGAACTGCTTGCCGTCTTCCCGGGCATCGCGGGTGAGCAATTCGCTCGCAAAGCCACTCCCGTCGGGCAAATTCAGATCCGCCAAGGCAGCGTGCCATGGCCCCAGTTGAACCTGACGCATCGCTTCGGCCATAGTACCTGCGGTCATCACCTGGACTTCCAGCCTGGCGGCCAGCGTCCGGTATTGGATGGCCAGCGCGATCAGGTCTTCGACCACCAAAACGCGCAGGCCAGGGAACACTGAAGCAATTTGGCTATTGGGCATTTTTCAATTTTAATCACTCCGCTCTGGCCGCTGTTGACACGACCACGGTGGATATTGGGGCGCGGCGGCCGTAGCGCCCTGGGCGGTTACGGCACAACGCCAGCGCCAGCCGAGGCGCGTTGCCTACAATCCCGGCCAACCCGGAGATATCACAGATGAGCATCAAGAGCGACAAATGGATCCGCCACATGGCCCAGACCACCGGCATGATCGAGCCGTTCGAGCCCGGCCAGATCCGAAGCCGTGAGGTCGGCGGCGCCAGCCAGAAGATCATCAGCTACGGCACCAGCAGCTACGGCTATGACATTCGCTGTGCGCCCGAGTTCAAGGTCTTCACCAATATCCACAGCACCGTGGTGGACCCGAAGAATTTCGACGAAAAGAGCTTTGTCGATTTTCATGACGATGTGTGCATCATTCCGCCCAACAGCTTTGCCCTGGCCCGCACGCTGGAGTATTTTCGGATCCCGCGCAACGTGCTCACCATCTGCCTGGGCAAAAGCACCTACGCGCGCTGCGGCATCATCGTCAACGTGACTCCGTTTGAGCCCGAGTGGGAAGGCTACGTCACCCTGGAGTTCAGCAACACCACGCCGCTGCCGGCCAAAATCTACGCCGGCGAAGGCTGCGCGCAAGTGCTGTTCTTTGAAAGCGACCCGGATGATGTCTGCGAGGTTAGCTACAAAGACCGGGGTGGCAAGTACCAGGGGCAGGTGGGGGTGACACTGCCCAAAGCGTAATTCCGATTCCATTTCAATCGGATAGGTCGTTGCACCTCCTAGCCGTGCTAGAGCACTGTCTTCGTCGGTGCGCCTACTCTCCGATTGAAATGGAAACGGAATAAGAGGTTTCGGGGGTGGCTTCTCAGTGGTAGTCACTCTCGCGCTGGTGCTTTACCGCCAGAATGCTGACCGTCTGGTCGCGTTGAATCTCGAACAATACCAAATGGCCTGAGCGTCCAAATTTGACAATCATCTCGCGGTACACATGGCCCTCCACCTGCAACTGCGCACGGCGGCAGCTTTCGGGCATGAATCTCAGAAGCTCGTAAGCTTTTTCAATTGTCGAAATAGCGCGCTCGGCTAAAAAAGCATCTTGATCGGATAGAAAATCGTAAAGTCTTTCCAGGTCTTCTTGTGCCGCGATCGTGATATCGAGCGTGTAGGTCTTCATGCGGCCATTTTCATCTGCAAAGCCTTTTTCTTTTCAACTTGAGCCCGTAGTCGTCGGATGCTTTCTTCGGCAGTAATAGTTTTCATTTTTCCTGCCTTGAGCAGCGCAGAACGGCGCGCTGCCTCCGCATAAAACGCCTCGTCCTCCTTGCGCCAAGCAGCTTGTTTTTTTACCGTCTCTTCGATAAACATCGACAAACTCTCCCCCTCTTTCAGCACAGACTCAACGAGCTCACGCACTTCTGGTGAGACTCGCACGGCAGGTAAGGTAGCAGTTTTCATGGGTGGACTCCTGTCAAAAAAATTGTATTGCAAGTGTAATGCAACACCCGAGGCTTGAGTCTTTTGACCCACTTCGATAAACTGCGAGAACTTATGAAAATCCTTGGTTGGCGAGTATTTTTATGCCTTGTTCTGGCATCAAGTGCGCTGCTTGGCGGCTGCGCCACCATGTCCGCCGATGAATGCAAAGTCGCCAACTGGAGCGATGTGGGCTTGCGCGACGGCCTGGACGGCGCGGCGCTGTCCAAGCTGGACTACCGCGTGAAAGACTGTGCCGAGGCCAAGGTGGCGGTTGACACGCAGCGGTATTTGCAAGGGCGCGATCAGGGCCTGTTGCAGTTTTGCCATCTTGAAAAAGCCGCGCCGCTGGGCCTCCACGGCGGCAGCTACAACGGTGTTTGCCCGGTAGGGATGGATGGTGAATTTCGCCGTCGGTTCAGGCTGGGTCGGGATGTGTTTGATGCGCGCCAGACGGTGCGAAATCTGGAGGGCAATGTCAATAACGCCGAAGACCGTCTGCGCGCCGCCCCCAACGACGAAGAGCGGCGCCGGACACGCGAGGCGCTGCGCGATCTTGACTTTGAGATTCGCCGGGCACGGGATCGTCAGCGCGACGCAGAACGTGCGCTGGATCGGCTGCGGTAGATCCCGTCGTTACGAAACTTGCCCAGCGCTCAAGCGGGTATCTACCGCATTGACCAACGCCGTGCGCACGGCAACAGCCAAGCCACGCTCAATGTCTGCCAGCGGCATCGAAGGCGCACCCTGCTCGGGCGCAAATGGCACGTGAATAAACCCGCCCCGCTTGTTTTTGAAACCGCGCTGAGTTGCGAGGAAGTGCATCAAACCGTAAAACACATGGTTACAAACAAAGGTGCCCGCCGTCTGCGAGACCTCCGCGGCCACGCCTTCTTGCTGCAAAGCCACCAGCATCGCCTTGATCGGCAGGCGGGTGAAGTAAGCCGCTGGCGCATTGGGCGCGACAGGCGTATCGACCGGCTGTGCGCCAGCGTTGTCGGCAATGCGCGCGTCATTGACATTGATGGCGATGCGCTCCAGCGAGATGGCATTGCGCCCGCCCGCCTGGCCCACGCAAATCGTCAACGCGGGCCTGTGCTGTAGCAGCAGTTTGCGCAAGGCGAGAAGTGACTCGCCAAACACCGTCGGAAGTTTTTCGGCTATCACGCGATGCCCGGCGATTTGCCGCCCATGCAGCGCGCGCGCGGTCAGCCAACTCGGGTTGATAGCCTCACCCCCGAATGCGTCGAAACCCGTCAACAGAACGACCTGCTTGCGTTGTACCATGGGGGCAATTTACATCAATTGAGACACCCTCGAAGGAGCTGCATCATGAAATGGGAAGGCAACCGCGAATCCGACAACGTGGAAGACCGCCGGGCCAGTGGCGCAGGTGGCGGTGGCCGGGGTGGCATTGGTGGGCGCGGCATTGGCATCGGCACGATCGCCATTGCGCTGGCAGCCTCCTTCTTCTTTGGCATCAACCCGATGACGGTGCTCAATATTCTGAGTGGCGGCGGCGCACCTGAGGCGCAAGTGGCCCAAGGGCCCGCTCAGCGTCCGCCTGCGGATGACCGCATGGCCAAGTTTGTCGGCACCGTGCTGGCGGACACGGAAGATGTCTGGAAAGAAATCTTCACCAAAGGCGGCTCGGCTTACAAAGAGCCCAAGCTGGTGCTGTTTCGCGGCGCGACGCAAACCGCCTGCGGTGCTGGCGAGGCAGCCATGGGGCCGTTCTACTGCCCGGGCGACCAAAAGGTTTACATCGACCTGGGCTTCTACCAAACCCTGAAAGAACGCCTGGGTGCACCGGGCGACTTTGCGCAGGCTTATGTGATCGCGCATGAGGTGGGCCACCATGTGCAAAACCTCTTGGGCATCAGCGGCAAGATGGATCAGATGCGTGGCAAAGTGAGCCAGACCGAATTCAACGCCCTGAGCGTGCGCCTGGAGTTGCAGGCCGACTGCTTTGCGGGCGTGTGGGCGCACCATGCGCAAAAATCGCGTCAAATTCTGGAAAACGGCGATGTGGAAGAAGCCATGAACGCCGCCGCCAAGATCGGTGACGATGCCCTGCAAAAAGGCGGTAGCGGACGGGTGGTGCCTGAGAGCTTTACCCACGGCACCAGCGCGCAGCGGGCGCGCTGGTTCAACAATGGCTTGCAAAACGGCAGTGTGAAAGGCTGCGACACCTTCTCGGCGCGGCAGATTTAGCGGATTTGGCCCACATAGCGGATAATAGAAGTTTGCCCTAGAGCGGACTTCGTCTGGATCAGGGGCTCCTGGGATCTGACAGATTCCTTCCCCATTTCCAATTTCCGCCTGAGTATTAATGAACCAAACTGCATCCGACACCGCAACAGCACCTGCCACCGAGCACGACGACAGTCCTACTTCTTCCGAACCTTCTGCGGGGCACATCGCCGCAGCCGCCTTGGCCGAGGCTGCCCGGCTAGATTCGTTCTCCCAACTGCAACTCGCCGAGCCGCTGGCCCGCGCCGTGGCGGAGCTGGGCTACGCGTCGATGACCCCGATTCAGGCCCAGGCCATTCCCGTTGTGCTGCAAGGCCGCGACGTGATGGGTGCGGCGCAGACGGGCACCGGTAAAACAGCCGCGTTCTCGCTGCCTTTGCTTCAGCGCATGTTGAAGCACGAAAATACCTCCACCTCGCCCGCGCGCCACCCGGTGCGTGCGCTCGTGCTGCTGCCCACGCGCGAGCTGGCCGATCAAGTGGCGAAGGCGGTGAAGGCCTACGCCAAGTACACCAACTTGCGCACAGCCGTGGTTTTTGGTGG
>JANOMD010000032.1:0-10848 GCA_031420135.1 Rhodoferax sp.
AAGCCACCAGCGAATTCATCGCGTGCTCGGTTTTTTCCAGGTCGCCTGGCCGCACGTAGACCTGCAGCAGGTGTTCCTTGCCCGAGCGCGCGCGGATGCGCTGCTCGCGCGCCACCAGCGTGCCGGCTACCAACGCAAACAGGTAGCTGGGCTTGGGGAAGGGGTCGTGCCAGGTGGCGAAGTGACGGCCGTTGTCCAGACCACCTTCGGCCACCAGGTTGCCGTTGCTCAGCAGCACCGGGTAGCGCGCCTTGTCAGCACGCAGCGTGACGCGGTAGGTGGCCATCACGTCGGGCCGGTCCAGAAAGTAGGTGATGCGCCTGAACCCTTCGGCCTCGCATTGGGTAAAGAACGAGTCGTTGCTGACGTAAAGGCCCATCAGTTTGGTGTTTTTCACCGGCGCGCAGGTGGTGAAAATCTCCAGGTCAAACGCGGCATTGCCCTGGGGCAGATTTTCCAGGACCAGTGTGCTGCCCTCCATCTTGAATGAAGTGCCCTGGCCATTCACCAGCACCCGGGCCAGATTCAGTTCTTCACCCTCCAGCGCCAGCGCCTGGATGGCAGCGTCCGGGTTGCGGCGCACGTTCATGCGATTCAGCACCCGGGTTTTCTGGGCATCCAGGTCAAACGTCAGGTCGACCGTGTTAACGAAATAGGCCGGTGGCGAATAGTCTTCGCGGCGAATCACAGCAGGTTCGCCTTGTCCATCACGCAGTAGCAGCATGCAAACTCTCCAAAAAGTTAGATTCAATCAGCCCGTCAAAATGCCTGACATGGGCCAGCACATGGGGGTCCGGCAAGTTCGTGCGCAATTCACGTTAAATCGATAACCCTAAAACCCGCCTCTGAAGCGGCTTTGAGCAACTGTTTGTCAGCGCTAATCATTGCATCACACTGCGCAGCCTTTGCGCTGGCCAAATGAATTGCATCAAGCGTGCCCAGCGGTGCCGTCAGATTTTCAATGATGTCGCCAGCCAAGGTAAATATGGCACCGTCAACAGCCTGGAATGCCAGCGCATTGCTCGCCAGTTCCAGGGATGTCTGCTCGATGGCCTTGCGAGCGTGGGTTGCAGAGATCACGCCTGAGCGAGTTTGGCGCTTTAGAACAGCCCGAATTTCGGTCAGTGACAATGACGATATCGTCAGCCGGTACTGCTGGAGCGCAATCAGCGCTTCAACCGCTTCAGAACCTGATTCGACAATGAAACGTTTGACAAAAGCACTGGTGTCAATATAGGCCAGTTGCATTAGGAGCCACGCCGGTCGCGGTCTTGCCGGATGAGGACGGTCGAATCGGTTTTCTGGGGAGGGCTCAGGGCTCGCAGCCAGGCAGTCGACTGTAGCTTCGGCGGCTCTTCAATCGGCAGTATTCGCGCCACGGGTTCGCCGTTGGAGACCAATACAAGCTCATGCTCGCGCGCCAGCGTTTCACGCAGGTGCGGGATGGTGTTGCGAAGCTCGCGGACATTGATCGTTAGCATGATGTGTCACCATTTTTGAAAATGTGTCACCATTCTATCAAACCCCCTGCTTCAGCGACGCCTCAATGAACACATCCAAGTCCCCGTCCAGCACCTTTTGCGTCGCCGAGACCTCCACGTTGGTGCGCAAATCCTTGATGCGGCTGTTGTCCAGAACGTAGGAGCGGATTTGATGGCCCCAGCCGACATCGGTCTTGGTGTCCTCTTGTTTTTGCTGCTCTACCTTGCGTTTGCGAATCTCGAAATCGTCCCGGCGGCGGCCCCCCCGCTTCCAGGCGACATCGCGGTTGCTGTGCTGGCTGCGCCCGTCCTGGCACTGCACGACGATGCCGGTGGGCAGGTGGGTGAGGCGCACGGCCGAGTCGGTCTTATTGATGTGCTGGCCGCCGGCGCCACTGGCGCGAAAGGTGTCCACCCGCACGTCGGAGGGGTTGATGTCGATCTGGATCGAGTCATCCACCTCGGGGTAGACAAACACGCTGGCAAAACTGGTGTGGCGGCCACCCGATGAATCAAACGGCGATTTGCGCACCAGCCGGTGCACGCCGGTCTCGGTGCGCAGCAGGCCAAACGCATATTCACCTTCAACCTTGATGGTCGCACCTTTGATGCCTGCTGTGTCGCCGGCCGATTCATCTTCGATGGTGGCCTTGAACCCTTTGCGCTCGGCATAACGGATGTACTGGCGCAGCAACATGCTGGCCCAGTCACACGCCTCGGTGCCGCCGGCGCCGGCTTGAATGTCCAAAAACGCGTTCATTGGATCGGCCGGGTTGTTGAACATGCGCCTGAATTCGAGCTGTTCAATGACGGCTGCCAGTTTCCCAGTGTCGGTGTCGATGGTTTGCAACCCGCCTTCGTCACCCTCGGACTTGGACATCTCGAACAACTCAAGGTTATCGGCCAGTTCTGCGGTCAGCTTGTCCAGCGTACCGACCACGTCATCAAGAGATTTTTTCTCCTTGCCGAGTTCTTGCGCTTTTTTGCTGTCGTTCCAGACCGTAGGGTCTTCGAGTGAGGCGTTGACGGTCCTCAGGCGTTCCGCTTTGGCAGCGTAGTCAAAGATACCCCCGTAACTCGATCGTTCTTGCGCTCAAATCCGAGATCTGGGTGCCGATTTGGTTGATGCGTTCTGCGTCCATGGGAAATATCCTGAAAGATGGCGATCAGTGGATGATCTAACCCGCCATTTTCGCATGCGACGCGCCACTGAACTTCAGGCTACGAAATCTTCGATCAGTTTGGCCAGTTGCCCCGGCTGGTCATGGTGCAGCATATGCCCGCAATCCTCCATGCGGGCTCGTGTTACGTCAGGCACAGCGTTCAGGCGCTCGTGAAATTCAGCCAGCGTGAACTTGCCACCGTACCAGCCCTTCATGGAGTCGTCTGATGCCTCGACAAACAGCGTCGGCGCTGTAATCGCTGCGTAAAGCGCCAGGATCTCCTCGATTCGCGAAACGTTGGCGCCGGATATTTTGTGGGCCGGGTCGCCCAGGATGGCCCATTGCCCGGTCTCGTTCTCAACCGCCCAGTGGTGTGACAGCCAGGCGGCGCGGTCACGCCCAACCTGGTCGCGTGCCAGTCGCGGGTTGGTTTTCATCAGGCGCTGCGCCACGCCGTCTGCGCTGTCGTAGGTTTTCAGCACGATGTTGCCGTTGTTCAGCGCCTTCAGCTCGTCCATCCACCCGGCAAAGCGTTTCGGCGCGCTGGTGGGCTTGCCCTTGGGCATGCCGAAGCCTTCGAGGTTGACCAGGCGGCGGATTCGGGCCGGTCGTGCGCCGGCGTACTGCATCACCACATTGCCGCCCATGCTGTGGCCGACCAGATCGACCGGCTTTTCAGGCGAATAATGGTCCAGCAAAAAATCCAGATCAGCCAGGTAGTCGGGAAACCAGTAATTGTCCACCGGGGCAGCGGTGGTCAGCCCGTACCCACGCCAGTCCGGCGCGATGATGTGCCGACGCGCCACGAACGCGTCACCCAAAGCGTCGACCAAAAACTGATAGCTAGCGGCCACGTCCATCCAGCCGTGCATGAGCACCAGCGGCGCGAGGTCAGGGTTGGGCTCGCCCCACACCCTGACGTGGTAGTTCAGATTGCGAATAGGGACAAACTCGCTGTGGGAGATGCGTTTGGCTTGGTACATTGCAGCCATGATACAAAAGCAGCGTGAAACAGTCAGTCAACACAGCGACAAGACCGGGCGCGTCACACGCCGGGCAGCCGCCACGGCGCAGGGCGACCACTACGCCGTGATGCACAGCAACTTTCAGTGGCAGGTGCCATTGCATTTCAATATCGCCCAGGTTTGCTGCGCGCGCTGGGCGGCGCTGCCGGAACGCTCGACCCACCTGGCCGTGATCGAACACACGCCCGGGTCGGGTTTGCCGGGGCCGGGCCTGCACGGCCATAAGGGCCATACTTTTGCGCAATTGCAGAGCCGGGCGAACCAGCTCTCGAACCTGCTTGCAAGCCAGAGCGTGAAGCCCGGTGACCGGGTTGCCATCGTCATGCCGCAACGGTTTGACACCGCCGTGGCCTACATGGCCGTCCTGCAAATGGGCGCGGTGGCCGTGCCGCTGTCAATCCTGTTCGGGCCGGATGCGCTGGAATACCGGCTGGCGGACAGTGAGGCGGTGGTGGCAATTGTCGATGCGGGTGCGCTTGCCAACCTTCGTGCGGTCCGCGCAAATTGCCCACAACTGCGGGTTGCGATAGTGGTGGGTGATTGGGCTGATGAGGTGACTGTTGATGCATCTGTTGAGGTGGCCAGTGATGCACCGAATTCTGCGACCGGAACCTCGGGCAGTGTCGAGCTTGCCTACGCGGCGTCAATGAGGCAGGCTTCAGCCACCTTCAAGGCCATGAATACGCTGGCAGACCAGGCTGCCGTGCTCATTTACACCAGCGGCACCACCGGCCCGCCCAAGGGCGCGCTCATTCCCCACCGCGCACTGCTGGGGAATCTGACCGGATTTGTCTGCAGCCAGAACTGGTTTGGATTTGACGGTGTGACCAATGCCAGCTCGGATGCGGTTTTTTGGTCGCCGGCCGACTGGACCTGGACCGGCGGCTTGATGGATGCCTTGCTGCCCACGCTGTATTTTGGCCGCCCCATCGTCGCCTTCAATGGCCGGTTCGGACCCGACGTGGCGCTGGAATTGATGTGTGACCACGGCGTTACGCACACGTTTTTATTCCCCACCGCGCTCAAGGCCATGATGAAGGCATTTCCCGGCACGCCGGGTCGGTCCGTGCGCCTGCAGTTCAATCTCAAACTGCAAGCCATCATGAGTGCCGGTGAGGCGGTCGGCGATGCGGTGTTTGACTACTGCGACAAGCAGCTCGGCATCAGCGTGAACGAAATGTTCGGCCAGACCGAAATCAACTACATCGTTGGAAATTCCACCAAATTTTGGCCTGCCAAACCCGGCAGCATGGGCAAGGCGTATCCGGGCCATCGCGTGATGGTGATTGACGACGCGGGGGATGAATGCGCGGTCGGGGTGCCGGGCGATGTGGCGGTGAACCGGTATGACGTTCACGGCCACCCCGACCCGGTGTTTTTTTTGGGCTATTGGAAGAATGACGTCGCCACAGAGTCCAAGTTCACGGGCGATTGGTGCCGCACCGGCGACCTGGCCACGCGCGATGTCGATGGCTACCTTTGGTACCAGGGCCGTGCGGACGATGTGTTCAAGGCGGCAGGCTATCGAATCGGCCCGGGCGAGGTCGAGAACTGTCTGGTCAAGCACCTGGCCGTGGCCAATGCAGCCGTGGTGCCCAAGCCTGACGCGGCGCGCGGTGCCGTGGTTAAAGCATACGTCGTTTTGGCGCCTGATTTTGCGCTCGCCCGCTTGCATTCGGGCAAGGCCAAATCTAAGTTTGACCAGGACTTGATTGCCCAGTTGCAGGCTCACGTCAAGGGCACACTGGCACCGTATGAATACCCCAAAGAAATCGAATTTGTAGATGAGTTGCCGATGACCACCACCGGTAAAGTGCAGCGGCGCGTGCTACGCCTGCAGGAGGAAGCGCGCGCAGCCGCAGCCGGGGGACTTCGGCCGGGTAACCTAGGCCGGAGAACCTAGGCCGGAGAACCAAGGCCGGGCAACCAGGGCCGGGCAACAATACCGCGCTTCCTGCGACCGCGTTGGACCGCATTTTCAAGGGAGTGGACAGTTGATGAAAAATTGCAAACGGCCTGGGGTCAAAGCAGCATTGCTTTGCTGTGTCAGCAGCTTGTTGCTGGCGGCCTGCGGTGGCGGCGGCACGACGGCAACACCCGCGACGTCGTCAACTGCGCCGACTGCATTGGCCAGCGGTTACCCCAACAGCCCGGTCACCTGCAGCACCAGCGACCAGCGCGACTGGCTGCGCGATTACATGAACGACCGGTATTTCTGGTACGACCGGCAGGGCGTGCCCAATGCGGCAGCAGCTTCCATGAACGACTACCTGAGCTCGCTGCTTTTCAAGCCGGTGGACCGCTACAGTTTTGCTGAAAGTACGGCGGCGGCCAACCAGTTTTTTGAACAAGGCACGCGCACCGGTTACGGCTATGCACTGGCCTGGAGCGATTCGGCGCAAACCGTGCTTAAAGTCCGGTTGATTGAACCGCTGGGTCCGCTGGGGCTGGGCAAGCTGCTCAAGCGCGGCGACACCATCATCAGCATTGATGGTTTCAGTCCGGCGCAGATCGTCGCAGGCCAGGCCGGGCCGGTTACAGCCGAAGGTGTTCAGCGCGCGTTTTTGGTGAAGGACGACGCGGGAACCCAACGCAGCTTTAGCGTGGCTTCGGTGAAATTTGCGCTCAGCCCAGTGATCAATTCACAGGTATTGACAGCGCCCAACGGCGACCGGGTCGGTTACCTGATGTACCAGGAGTTCATCTCCACGGGTGCACCGGCGCTGGGCACCGCCTTTGACAGTTTTCGCAATGCGGGTGTGAAGCATCTGATTCTTGACTTCCGCTACAACAGCGGCGGCAGCACGGCGCAGGCCCGCAACCTGGCCTCATTGGTGGGCGGCGCAGACGTCGTTGGCAAGGTGTTCGCGCAGTTCCGCTTCAGCGCCAAATACTCCGCCGACAACTTTTCGCAGACCTTTCGGTTTGCCGACTTGCCGGCACTGCCGCTTGAGGGGATCGACAAGGTGATGGTCATCACCTCCGCCAGCACGGCGTCTGCCAGTGAGCTGGTCATCAATTCGCTGCGGCCGTTCAAAAACGTCGTCACCATCGGCAGCACCACCTTTGGCAAGCCCTTCGCGTTTTTGCCGATCGAAGCCTGTGGCACAACTTACAACGCCGTCAACCTTGAAGTGGCCAATGCGGTCGGGTTTGCCGATTACAGCGCCGGCTTTGCGCCCGCCTGTGCGGTCAGCGACGACCTGACCCGGCAGCTCGGTGACCCGCTTGAGTTGCGCACCGCCGCCGCGCTGGGTTACGTCGCCACCGGGCAGTGCCCGGCGCCGTCGGGCCAGGTCCGACCGGCGGCTGGCAGTTCGAAAGCGGCGATTGACGCGATGAAGCAGGGCGAACAGGGCTGGGGTGAGACCAGCCCGCGGCGCGCCCGCGTGGACCGATGAGCCATCACCGTTTGCCGTAGCTTGCACAATGCATCAACTTCCAAAAAACGCGGGATCGCGCCTTAGTGAATCGTGTATTCATTGGCTATACATTAGCTATATATTAAATAGCAAACTATGTATATAATACTAGAGCTATAGGCCTATTTTATCGGTAAAACGGCAAAAAATCACCCTATTTCGACGAAAAATTAACTTGCAGGTTAATATTTTTCGAATTTTGACCTTTGAGAAGCCTTGTCCATCCACCCCAACCATTCCCTTTGTCACCATGAAAAATATTCAACTCGGCACCAGCGATTTACAGGTCACGCCCATCTGCCTTGGCACCATGACGTTTGGCGAACAGGTTGATGAAGCCACTTCGCACGCCATTCTTGACCGCTCTTTAGAGCGTGGCATCAACTTTCTGGATACGTCCGAGATGTACTCGGTGCCCACCCGCGCAGCCACCTATGGCGCGACGGAGACGATCATGGGCCACTGGTTTGCCAAGCGCCCTGGCGCACGGCAAAAACTGGTGCTGGCCACCAAGCTGGCCGGGCCTGCGCGGGGCATGGACTGGATACGCAAGGGCAGTGCAGAGGTCACCGCCCAGGACATCGTTGATTCGTGCGAAGGCTCGCTCAAGCGCCTGCAGACGGATGTGATCGACCTGTACCAGATCCATTGGCCAGTGCGCTATGTGCCGAACTTTGGCATGTTGTACTTCGACCCGGCCAAAGACCGGCCGGTGACCTCAATCCATGCGCAGCTTGAAGCGCTGGCGGGGCTGGTGAAGGCCGGCAAAGTGCGCGCCATTGGCCTGTCGAATGAAACGCCCTATGGCGTGCACGAGTTTGTTCGTCTGGCCGAGCAGCACAGCCTGCCGCGCATCGCCAGTGTGCAAAACGCCTACACCCTGGTCAGCCGCGCGGTCGACAACGGGCTGGACGAGACCATGCACCGCCTGGGCGTGTCGCTCCTGGCCTATTCGCCGCTGGCGTTTGGCTTGCTCACGGGAAAGTACGACAGCTCTGGCACCAACGGGCCGCTGGCACCCGCCGAGGCACGCATCACCAAGTTCGAATCCGTGCGCAAGCAGCGCTGGGGCCGCCCCGAAGCGTTTGCCGCCGCACAACGCTACAACGCGCTGGCCCGCGAGCATGGCCTCACACCCACGCAGATGGCGCTGGCGTTTTGCTACACCAACTGGCGTGTGGCCAGCACCATCATTGGCGTGACCTCTGTGGCGCAACTGGACGAGTGCCTGGACGCGTGGGGCACCACCTTGTCGCCCGAGCTGCTGGCTGCGATTGACAAAATCCGTTGGGAAATTCGCGACCCGGCGCATTGAGTATTGTTGGGTGCTGCTGCGCGGTGCGCTGCGCTGGGGGCCACCCTGCGGCGCTGGTCGCTGCGCGACTCCCCTGCGCTGCTCGCGTCGGGTGGGGGCTGGCTAAACTCGCTACGCTCAAACAACGTCAGCCCTGATCCGCCCGCCGCTGTGCTGTTCGGCAGCGCCGAAAGGGTGACCCCCCGCGCACCGTCCCGCGCAGCGGGGATCTTTGAGTTCACTGGCCCGAAACCGCTTACCGGTGAGGGACCGGTGGGCTGAAGGGATTGGGCGTCATCCGAGTATTTTTGCGAAAACTCCAACTATTGCGACCACTATGGCAACAACGATTTCAGCGAGGTACTTTCGCCACCAAGGTTCGGGTTTGCTTGGCGCTTCGGTCACCGGGTATGCGACCCGGTTTGCCAGTACAGAGTAGATCGTGCAATCGGTGAAGTGCTGATCGGAACACGATGACCAAAACCAATTAGGGTGGCCGGTAGGAAAGCCTTCTTTCGCGAGGCGTGCATGTGCTGCATCAGTGTCAATCGCATCGGCATAACGAATGAGAGAAGTTGCAAAGTATCCGAATCTCTCAAAGGTGACCTCGGGACAAAAGTTAGAGAAAATTGATGGGCTGCCAGGCTCGCCGGCAATCGCCGTGGCTTGCTCTGCAGTCCTAGGCCATAGATCGCTCGCTTTCCAACGTTTGAGCAGGCACTCGTCGTCTGCCTTTGAAATCCGAGTGGCTCCTGCCTCTTCGAGCAACGACAGGCTTTGATAAAAGCGGGGACATGCTTCAACTGTCGCAAATGGGCAGCGCAACGCAACGCCTCGGTCGCAACTGACCTTCGCATACCACTCTTTATCTGGAACGTTACTCACGTATCCGACCACAGGATCACAAAATGCCGCACTTCGATTTACTGCGTAGATACATCGCAACTTGCAGAGAAAGCCTTGCTCACTGCGCTTCCTGAGTCCATTCCTAGAAATAATTGGTGCGAGGCGATCAACATCTTTTTGGCGTGAGGAAACACCGAGTACATGTATGCTGCTCCTGGATAGGTAGCAACGAAACTCACTTGTTCCTGTGTGCTAAAGATTAATACACCTTCAGTTGAACTGACGCTGTTGGCGGTGCCTGTGTTTGTAACAATACTTGCAGTGGACTGCCCAATTTTCCATGACAAAGTGACCACGCCTCCTTGCATTGAGTCCGCAGCATCAATGGGGCGGTTGCTTCCTAGCTTGCCAAGCACGCCAAGTGCACGCCCAGTTGGATCTTTGCAGGAAGCCGTGAGTGTTTGCCCGTTCGCTACGCCGGCAGTGACGCACAAAAGGATAGTGATGAATCGGTGCATAGGTTCTCCTTGTGACACAAAATAAGTGTAAACCGTGGAGCCTGTGGAATGATCTGAAGGCTTTGAAATGTGTCGATCATCAAAATTCCTTCCGCGCCACTGGTCGTAAAGGGTTGCAACAACTTGCAACCAATTCCAGTCAAAAATGGAATCACAAACCTGATACGCTTTAATTCTTCGAGCCGCATTGACTGGCACAAATGCCTCTTCATCAACCAACAGGCTGGGTGAGTGGTGCGGGATTGGCGATCCCTTCTGCGTGGCTGAGGAGCGCAGGGGTGATCGGATCAGGGCTGGCGTTGTTTGAGGCGTAGCCGAGTTTAGACAGACCCCGATCAGCCCGAGCACCGCTAGGAAGCCCGCAGGGCCCTCGCAGCAGGGTCGGCAAGTCTGTACAGCTCGCACAACGAACCCAGCAGGGCGGACGACGATTGCACGACACCTGCAAGCCATCAAGCGACATTAGAAAATAACGGCTATGGCCAAAAAAGACCACATCTCCGAAACCCCGGCTACCCAATTGCTCAAAGCCAGCAAAGTGCCCTTCACCGAGCACCCGTATGAATACCTTGAACATGGCGGCGCGCTTCGAAGTGCCGAAGTGCTGGGAGTTGACCCGTCCATGGTGGTCAAAACACTCATCATGCAGGATCAGGATGCCAAGCCCCTCGTGGTGCTGATGCACGGCGACCGCAAGGTATCGACTAAAAACCTGGCGCGGCAGATTGGCGTGAAGTCGGTTGAACCTTGCCGCCCTGATGTGGCGCACCGGCACAGTGGCTACCTTGTGGGCGGCACGTCGCCGTTTGGCCTGCGCAAGTCGATGCCGATTTACGTCGAGGCGTCGGTGCTGGCACTGCCCATGATTCTCATCAATGGTGGTCGGCGTGGCTATCTGGTTGGAATTGACCCAACGGTCTGCGTGACCTTGCTGGGGGCCGTTGCTGTGCAATGTGCCATGCCGCCAGCATAATGGCAGGCCAACCTTGGGAATGAATCATGAAAATCGCCATAGCAGTCGCGGCTGCGCGCTGCCCGCCATCATGGGTGCCAGATGCGCCGTCATGGATCGCCCAGCCATTGCCTACGCGGGTGGCGG
>JANOMD010000033.1:0-5935 GCA_031420135.1 Rhodoferax sp.
ATCAACGAAGGCGGCGAGTTGGGCTATTCGCTGGCGCATGCCTATGGCGCTGCGTTCGACAACCCCAACCTGCTGGTGGCGTGTGTCGTAGGCGACGGCGAAGCTGAAACCGGCGCTCTGGCCACGAGCTGGCATTCGAACAAGTTCCTGAACCCGGTGCACGATGGTGCCGTGCTGCCGATCCTGCACCTGAACGGCTACAAGATTGCTGGCCCCACTGTGCTGGCGCGCATTCCCCGCCAGGAACTCGATGCGCTTTTTCGCGGCTACGGGTACACGCCGCACTTCGTCGAGGGCGACGACCCGACTGAAATGCACCGCTTGATGGCGACCACGCTGGACACGGTGGTGGCCGAGATCCAGGCGATCCAGCGCGACGCCCGCCAACACGGGTTCAGCCAGCGCCCGTGCTGGCCAATGATCATCCTGCGCACGCCCAAGGGCTGGACCGGCCCGAAAGTTGTCGACGGCATCAGCATCGAAGGAACGTTTCGCGCGCACCAGGTGCCGGTCGCCGAACTCGCGAAGAAGCCCGAGCACTTGCACGCGCTCGAAGACTGGATGAAGAGCTACCGGCCGCAAGAGTGGTTCGACACGAACGGCCGGCTGATTGCGGAGCTTGCCGACCTGGCCCCCAAAGGCGACCGGCGGATGGGCGCGAACCCGCATGCCAACGGCGGGCTGTTGCTTCGCGATCTGCACCTGCCTGATTTCCGCGACTACGCGGTCGAGGTCGCCAGGCCGGGCGTCGTCGAAGCCGAATCCACGCGCCTTCAGGGTCAGTTCATCCGCGATGTGCTGCGGCAGAACGCAGAGGCACGCAACTTCCGCGTCTTCAGCCCCGATGAGACCGCATCCAATCGCTGGGCGGCCGTGTTTGAGGTGACCAACCGCTGCTCGACCGCCGAAATCATGGCAGGCGACGACCACGTTGCACCCGATGGCCGGGTCATGGAGATGCTGAGCGAGCACCAGTGCGAGGGCTGGCTCGAAGGCTATCTGCTCACCGGCCGCCACGGCTTTTTCTCGTGCTACGAGGCTTTCATCCACATCATCGGTTCGATGTTCAACCAGCATGCGAAGTGGCTCGATGTGGCGGCATCCATTGCATGGCGGCGGCCGATTGCTTCGCTGAACTACCTGCTCTCCTCGCACGTCTGGCGGCAGGACCACAATGGCTTCAGCCATCAGGACCCCGGCTTCATCGACCTGGTGATGAACAAGAAAGCCAGCGTCGTGCGGGTGTACTTTCCGCCCGATGCCAACACCCTGCTGTCGGTGACCGATCATTGCCTGCGCAGCCGCGACTATGTCAACGTCATCATCGCCGGCAAACAGCCGCAACTTCAGTGGCTGGACATGGACGCCGCGATCCGGCATTGCACCGTCGGGGCCGGTATCTGGCATTGGGCCAGCAACGATGCAGGTGGGGAACCTGATGTGGTGATGGCGTGCTGCGGCGACGTGCCAACGCTGGAGACATTGGCAGCGGTCGAAATTGTGCGGTTGCACTTCCCGCAGCTTAAGGTCCGGGTCGTCAACGTCGTGGACCTGTTGACGCTGCAATCGCCGAGGGAGCATCCGCATGGACTGAGCGACTCCGATTTCGACGCGATCTTCACCCGCGACAGGCCCATCATCTTTGCTTTTCACGGCTATCCGGCACTGATCCATCGCCTGACCTATCGCAGAACCAACCATGCGCAACTTCACGTTCACGGATTCAAGGAAGAAGGAACGACAACGACGCCTTTCGACATGGTGGTACTGAACGATCTGGATCGCTTCCACCTGGCCGGCGACGTGATTCACCGGGTGCCAGGCTTGGCCGCGCGCGCGGTGCGGGCCACGGAGTATTTGCGCAACAAGTTGCTTGACCACAAGGCCTACATCGCAGAACACGGCGAAGACATGCCGGAAATCCGCGATTGGAAATGGGGCGCCGCTTCAGGATCATCTGGCATTTGAATCGGGTCAAAAAGGGCGCATTATGATGCTGCGCTGTCAGGGTCGATATCGCCTGGGTTTCATTTATCCTACTGTTCAAACGAACCGAGCCACTTCTTCGTGAAGTAGCAACTGTGTTCAAAATCAAGTTGTTTTTGCAATATTTTCGTGTTTCATGTCCTGTGCATAAGTCCGGCTAAAAGCTTGTCCAGATCGCACGACTGCGTTCATGATGACCAGCAGCTTGTGCATACACGCCACGATGACGACCTTGGAGGCTTTGCCTTGGGCCTTGAGCTTTTGGGCGAACTCTTTGATGACTGGCTCGTGTCTCATGGCACTCAGCGTGGCCATGTACAGGGCCGCCCGTAACGCGGCACGCCCACCCCAGGTGACGCGCTTGCCTTTGAACTTGCCGCTGTCACAGTTCAGCGGCGCAACGCCCGCCAACTTGGAGATCTCCCGCGCACTCAATTCCCCCAACTCGGGCAGCATGGCCATCAGTGCCGCCTGGGTGCCCACTCCTACGCCCTTGATGTCTTTGAGCAGCGCCAGCTTGGGCGCAAAGTGATCGTCCAGCGAGCAGGCAATGTCGGCATCAAGCAAAGTGAAGTGGACCCCACCCCCCGCGCGCATTCAGGCCGCTCAGGCCCAATAAAAGCGCGGCGGGGGCACCCAACGGCGGCCCTGAAAATAAGCGCCGTTTTTTTTACACTTGCCGTAACGACATTCAGCGCCCAAGCCGGTCTGGAAGAGGGGCGGATCAAATCGCAAGTCTGTGCAGCATGCCATGGCGTCGACGGCAACTCAACGATACCGACAATACCTTCCCTGGCCGGCCAGCCACGCCAGTTCATCACCCAGTCGCTGTTCATGTTTCGTGAAGGTCAGCGCAAGAATGAGCAGATGACGCCTTTTGCCGCCAAGCTCAGCAACGCCGACCTGAACGACCTCGCGCAGTACTACTCAGCGCAAAAACTGACGCCACCGACGCGCAGACCCGAGGGCGACATTGTGGCCCGGGGCCGGGCCGTGACGGAAAATAACAATTGCGTCGCCTGTCACACGCCAACACTGGTGGGCCAGCAACACATTCCCCGGTTGGCCGGGCAGCACAAGCCTTACCTGCTGGAGCAGCTCAAGGCATTCAAGGCATCCACCCGCGCCGACCTGGACGGCACCATGACCTCCGCCGCGCAGGGGCTGGCTTTGGATGAGCTGGAGATGGTTGCGGAGTATCTGGCGACTTTTGTGGCACCGTGAAGCTCCAGCGTTGGGCCGCGTATTGGACAGTTTTACGCGGAACTTGCAAGCGGTTCCTCAACCACCCTGCACCAGCGCAAACACCCGAAGAAAATTGCCGCCCATCAGCTTCGCCACCTCGGGTTCATGCATGCCACGCTTGAGCAGGCCCGCAACAAACAGCGGCAGATTGGCATAGGTATCGAACACTGGCTTGTAATTGGCATCCATGTCCGTGCCCAGGCAAACGTGGTCAATGCCCACATGGTCGACCAGCTCAAAAGCGCGGTCCACAAAGCCGTTGAGGTCAACGACGCCAATCCCTGCAGGCCAGGCCCCGAGCACGCCACCCCCCGTTTGTGCCACCGCTTTGGCCAAGTCGGGAGAAATAAACCGCGGATGTGACAGCTTTGGCGTATGGACATGCACGTGCGACGCAATCACCGGTTTTGACGAAGCGTCGATGGCACCCATCGCTGTCGCTTGCGACGCGTGGGCCACATCCACCAGCATGCCGGCGGCATTCATGGCCTTGACCACGGCGATGCCTGCCGGGCTTAGTTTTCCGTGGACTGGAGTGCCGGTGATGGTGTCGCCCAGTTCATTGTTGCGATAGTGCAGCAGCGTGATGGATCGCACGCCATCGGCGTAGGCAACCGCCACGCGCTCGGGCTTGCCTTCAAGGAAATCGCCACCTTCCACGGTCAGCAGCGCGCCCACCCTGGCCGCTGCCTTGGCGGCCTGAAAATCGGCCAGCGTCTTGACTGGATGCACCAGCCCACGGGTTGCCAATGCCTTGAGGTTGCCAATTTGGCGCTGGTAGCTGGCCCAGGCTTCGCCGGGTGCGAAGTCGCGTACTGCGGCCAGCCCTTCGCCGGCCGTGCCGAGCGCTTGAAAATCCGATACGGCGGCAAAGGCCGCAGCCGACAGCCCGCCGGCCTGCATGTCGGCAAGCGTTCTTCGCTCAAACGTGCCAAGCTTGGCATAAACCCAGACCAGGCCGGACAGGTTCTCGGCTCCGTCCACAAAGGTGCGACCAGGGTGGGCGTGGGCATCCACAGATATGTGGCGGGCCAGCAGCGCGCGCGCCTTGGTCAACTCTTCCGGTGTGACCTCAAAACCAATGGGTGCAGGCCTGGGGTGCTTGGCAAAATAGCCTGCCACGCCCGCCGCAGCCACCAGGCCCACACCACCCCCAATCAATACTTTCCGACGGGAGAACAGTGCCATGGTGATCGCCTGATGATTGCGCTTTTACACGTCAATATTGCCCGCCCGCAGCGCATTGGTCTCAATGAAGTCGCGCCGCGGTTCCACATCGTCGCCCATCAGCATGGTGAAGACGCGGTCGGCCTCGATGGCGTCGTCAATCTGGACGCGCAGCAGGCGGCGCACGGTCGGGTCCATGGTGGTTTCCCATAGTTGGGCCGGGTTCATTTCGCCCAACCCCTTGTAGCGCTGGCGGGCCGTGGCGCCCTCGGCCTGAGTGATCAGCCATGCCATGGCTTCACGGAAGTCGTTGACCTTCTGCTCTTTCTGGCGCTCGCCTTCGCCGCGCGTCACTTTGGCGCCCTCACCCATCAGGCCGCGAAAGGTGTTGGCCGCCTCGGCCAGCGCGGCGTAATCGGCACCGTGCACGAAGTCCTGCGTGAGCGCGCTGCTTTTGACGTTGCCATGGTGGCGACGGCTGATGCGCAGGATCGGTTTGTCGGTACGCACATCAAATTCACCGGCAACTTCTGCACCGCTGCCCAGTTCACGCAGCTTGGCCTGCAGCGCCACAGCCGAGGCCTCGGCTTCGGCAACGGTGTCCAGGTTCAGCGCCACACCGTCTGCCACGGCGCGCAGGGCTTCTGCGTCCATGAAATTCTGCAGCCGCGCAATCACAGCCTGGGCCAGTTGGTGTTTTCGCGCCAGCTCGGCCAGGGTGTCGCCAGTGATGGTCGCTCCAGCGCTGCCACCGGTATGAACCGAGGCACTCACCAGCGCAATCCGCATCAGGAAGGTGTCCAGCGCGCCCGCATCTTTCAGGTACAGCTCTTCCTTGCCCGCCTTGACTTTGTACAGCGGTGGCTGCGCAATGTAGATGTGGCCACGCTCGACCAGTTCAGGCATCTGGCGATAGAAAAACGTGAGCAATAGAGTGCGGATGTGCGCGCCGTCCACGTCGGCATCGGTCATGATGATGATGCGGTGATAACGCAGCTTGGCGACATTGAAGTCGTCATTGCCGGTGCTGCCGCCGGCCTTGCCAATGCCGGTGCCTAAAGCCGTGATCAGCGTCAAAATCTCGTTGCTGGTCAACAGCTTCTCGTAGCGGGCTTTTTCAACGTTCAAAATCTTGCCGCGCAAAGGCAGAATCGCCTGAAATTTGCGGTCGCGGCCCTGCTTGGCGGAGCCGCCGGCTGAGTCACCCTCGACGATGTAAATCTCGCACAGCGCCGGGTCTTTTTCCTGGCAATCGGCCAGCTTGCCGGGCAGACCCATGCCGTCCAGCACGCCTTTGCGGCGCGTCATGTCACGGGCCTTTCGGGCAGCTTCGCGGGCGCGGGCGGCTTCAATGATTTTGCCGACGATAATTTTGGCGTCGTTCGGGCGCTCCTGTAGGTAGTCAAACAGCAGCTTGCTGACGATGTCTTCCACCGGGCCGCGCACCTCCGAGCTGACCAGTTTGTCCTTGGTCTGGCTGCTGAATTTGGGCTCGGGCACTTTCACGCTCAACACACAGGTCAGGCCCTCGCGCATG
>JANOMD010000034.1:0-5995 GCA_031420135.1 Rhodoferax sp.
GCTGCACGTCGCCTACAAAGGCGGCGCTCCCGCAATGCAGGACATGCTGGGAGGCCAGATCGCCTCGGGCTTTCCCGGGGTGGGTGAGGCCCTGCCGCAACTGAGCGGTGGAAAGCTGCGCGTGCTGGCAACGACCGGGCCCCAGCGAACCCGATTCCTCCCCGACGTGCCCACTATGGCCGAGTCCGGCTACCGCGATGTCGTCGCCGAGGTGTGGGTGGGCGTTTTCATGCCGCCTCGCACGCCCGCGGCCATCGTGAACCACGCCGCCACGGCCATAGCCGAGGCACAGAAATCTGCCGAATTTAACGAGACCTTCGCCAAATTTGCCATGGAGCCCGTAGTGGGAACGCCGGAGAGTTTCGGCCAACGGATCAGGGCTGACCTCGCAGCCTGGGGACCGATCATCAAGGCTTCCGGTTTCACCGCTGAAGACTAGGCGGCGTGTATGTCCAGGTAGCCGTCACGCCGCAATTGCTCTTCGAACTCGACCGCGACTATACGGGAGAAGTTGCTCCTCAAACCTGAATGGCGTTCTTTGCATAGTTAGTCCCGCCCCCGTGTGTAAGTGTCAAAGGGGTCAGGTCTCAATACTGTTGGAATAAGGCGTCTTTCGCCATCATCCGCATTGCGATAGCGTTCGTGGCCTCAACGCAATGAGGCCAAAATAAGCGCCATTCTCCCTAAACCTGCTCGCGCCTTCCGCGTTTGACTATGTAACTTTAGATAAGGAATCCACATGAAACCACAAGCTTTCTTCAGGGCGCTTTGGATAGCCGCCAGTTTGGCTGCTGCCGGGGTAGCGGCGGTTGCCCAAAACTACCCCAGTCGGCCGGTGCGCATGATCGTACCGTTTCCCCCGGGGTCTGGCTCCGACGTGGCTGCGCGCGTGATAGGGCAGCATCTCAGCACAGCGCTCGGCCAGCCTTTCGTTGTGGAGAACAAGCCCGGTGCAGCAGGCTCCATCGGGGCCATGGAAGTGGTGCGTGCCTCGCCTGACGGCCACACCCTGTTGTTCGGATCGAGTTCCAGTCTTGCGGCAAACGTGGCGCTGCTAAAAAACATCCCCTATGACCCTGCCAAGGATCTCGCCCCGGTAGGGGGCGTGGCCGACAGTGTGACGGCCCTCATCGTCAAGTCTGACTTTCCTGCCAAGAACCTCCAGGAACTTATTGCCTATGTCAAGCAGCGGCCAGGCAAAGTCAACGCTGGCTATGGATCTTCCAGCACGCAAATGGCCATTGCAGTCCTCAACAAGCTGGCCGGCCTGGATGTGGTGGCGGTGCCTTACAAGGGCACACCACTTGCGGTGACCGACGTACTGGCTGGCACGCTCGACTTCACCTTTGCCGACCTTGGCAACGCGTTGCCCCATGTGAAGGCTGGCACCTTGCGCGGCTTGGGTCTGACCACCCCCAAGCGCAGTTCGATGGTGCCCGATTGGCCTCCGATTGCCGATACCCTGCCCGGATACGATGACATCACCGGCTGGATTGCCATCGTCGGGCCGGCAGGATTGCCTAAAGACGTGGCAGAAAAACTCAGCGCGGCCACCAGCTTGGCTTTGCAGCAGCCCGAGGTCAAGAATAAGTTGGCGCTCTTTGGCCTGTCGCCAATGCCCATGACACCCGAGCAATTAAGGGGGTTTATCGGCACGGAAATTCCCAAGTGGACTCGCATGGCGAAGGAGGCAAAAATCCAGCCGGAATAGCAATAAGCCCCTGTCATTCATTCGCTTTGTTGGGGTCCCTGGCTGTGCGGCCAGATGACGCTTCTTTGATGACGCCCTGGGCGGGGGGCCAGCCGGGGGGGGATCATGGGGTCAGGTCTTTCACTATCACATCACCAAGATTCCAGCACCGCCAGCATCAACTGGTGCTGGTGCTGGTGCTGCGTTCAACGTAACATCACAAGTTGTTGTCGGCGCGGCATTTCCGCGTCAGCCACCAGCTTGTGATGCATCTTTCGTCCGTGAACTGTGCCATCAAGCATGCAACACTACACTAGAGGCAAACCGATTCCTTCCAACGCTGTGGATCGCGGTCGGCACATGGGAATGCCGCTGTCCGCTGTTCAGCTACGACAAGCGCTTTCGCCAGGTGACGGGTCTGACTCTGGTGTCAAGCCCTGAAGATTGGCTACAGTAAAAACAACGGAACCACAGAGTGACCGACACCACCTTCGACTACATCATCATCGGCGCAGGCACTGCCGGCTGCCTGTTGGCCAATCGCCTGAGCGCCGACGCGACCAAGCGCGTGCTGCTGATTGAAGCCGGCCGCAAGGACGATTACCACTGGATTCACATCCCGGTGGGCTATCTGTATTGCATTGGCAATCCGCGCACGGACTGGCTTTACAACACGGAACCGGAGGCGGGCCTGAATGGCCGCGCCTTGCGCTACCCGCGCGGGAAGGGCCTGGGTGGCTGTAGCAGCATCAACGGCATGATTTACATGCGCGGGCAGGCGCGCGACTACGACCAGTGGGCGCAACTGACTGGGGATGAGGCCTGGACCTGGAACAACGCGCTGCCGTATTTCAAGCTGCATGAGGACTACCACAAGGGCGCCGACGCGTGGCATGGCGCGCGCGGCACGGCACCTGAATTGATGGCACCGGCGAATACGCCGTATCAAAAACTGCTGCGTGGCAGAAACGCGGGTGGCGAATGGCGCATCGAGAAAGCCCGCATCCGCTGGGACGTGCTGGATGCCTTTTCGCAAGCCGCGCAGCAAGCCGGCATTCCGGCCAGCGACGACTTCAACCGGGGCAGCAACGAGGGCGTGGGCTACTTTGAAGTGAATCAAAAATCTGGTTGGCGCTGGAATACGGCCAAAGCTTTCTTGCGGCCCACGTGTTACGGGCGCCCCAATTTTGAGATGTGGACATCAGCGCAGGTGTCCAGGTTGATGATTGAGACACGACCCGATGGCAGCCAGGTGTGCACCGGTGCACAGGTCTGGGCCACCAGCGAGCTGGTGACGGCAACCGCCAGTCGCGAAGTGCTGCTGTGCGCCGGCAGCGTGGCTTCGCCGCAAATTCTGCAACTGTCGGGCATTGGCCCGGCGGCACTGCTGAAACAGCACGGCATTGGCGTGACCGTGGACGCGCCGGGAGTGGGCGCCAACTTGTCAGACCACTTGCAGATTCGCGCGGTGTTCAAGGTCGACAACGTCAAGACGCTCAACACCATGGCCAACAGCCTTTGGGGCAAGGCGATGATCGGGCTGGAGTACGCCTTTAAGCAAAGCGGGCCGATGAGCATGGCACCCAGCCAGTTGGGTGCCTTCACCCGCAGCGACTCAAGCCAGCCCTACCCGAACATTGAGTACCACGTGCAACCGCTAAGCCTGGATGCGTTTGGCGAGCCTTTGCACAGCGTCAACGCCTTCACCGCCAGCGTCTGCAACCTGAACCCGACCAGCCGGGGCACGGTACAGATCAAAAGCAACAAGTTCGAAGATGCGCCGGCCATCGCGCCGAACTATTTGAGCACCGACATTGACCGCAAAGTGGCTGCGGACTCACTGCGGGTGACGCGCCACATCGTGGCGCAACCCGCCTTGGCCAAGTACCATCCACAGGAGTGGAAACCCGGTGTGCAGTTTCAAACCGACGACGAGCTTGCCCGGCTGGCGGGCGACATTGCCACGACGATTTTCCATCCGGTCGGGACCACCAAAATGGGCCGTCTGGACGACCCGATGACGGTGGTGGATTCGCGCCTGCGGGTGCGGGGAAAAAACGGCTTGATTGCTGGCCTGCGCGTGGTCGATGCGGGTGTGATGCCATCCATCACCAGCGGCAACACCAACTCCCCCACCCTGATGATTGCCGAGAAAGCCGCGCAGTGGATTTTTGAGGACGCGCAGGTTACACGTCCAGAGGGTAAGTCCTGATGCGCCGGTCCAGGTCAATTCCTAAACTCGGCTCACTCGCTACCAGGCCACAAGCCGCGTACGCAAGAGAGGCCGAGGGGACAGCCCAAATCAACAACATCGACATCCGCGTGCCCACCGCTGGCACGCACTGAGAAGGCATCGGCAATCCCGGTGCCTTTTTTTTAGCCTCGATCTGCTGGACTTGCCGATTCAACGGCACCTTCACAGCGAAATAATTAACCTGCAGGTTAATTTATCCATCCAAAACAGCAAAATCGCCGAAAAAACCGATTAAAATGGCATCTATCTCTCGTACTATATAGATAGTTTGCTATTTATTAAATAGCATGTTTGGTTCAACACTAATTTGCCGGTTTTGATGCAGGCAAGGCGGGTGAAGCCACCCCGGCCAGGGGCCAGGGCATGTCCGCAACCAAGCGCGGTTTGCCAATCGGCGCAGTAGCCTGTGCTTTTTGCACGGCGGCCATGTCTTCAATGCTGGGGTATTGGCCGAGCAGCCAGTAGTCGAACACCCGCCGCGCAATGGGTGCCGCATTCTGCGAGCCGAATCCGGCGTTTTCCACAATGATGGCGAGGGCGATTTTGGGGTTGTCCGCTGGCGCGAACGCCACGAACAGGGCGTGATCGCGGTGACGCTCGTCGATCTTCTTGGCATCGTATTTTTCATTCGCCTTGATCGCAATCACCTGCGCCGTGCCGGTCTTGCCGCCGCTGGCATAGCCGGCACCCCTGAAGGCGCTGGCCCCCGTGCCTTCAATGTTCACGCCCACCATGGCATGGCGGATGACCTCGATATTGGCTGGTTTGGCGATGGATTCCCCAGCGGCCTGGTGCACCGTGGTGTTGAGCGAACGGGTCATCACGTCAACCACTTCCTTCACCAGGTGCGGCTTCATCTTGATGCCGTTGTTGGCCAGGGTGGCGGTGGCTGAGGCCAGTTGCAGCATGGTGAAATTGTTGTAGCCTTGGCCGATCCCCAGCGAAATGGTTTCGCCCAGGTACCACTTTTGCTGGTCGGCGCGTTTGAAGGCTTTTTTCTTCCAGCCGGTCGACGGCAGCAGGCCACGCACTTCTCCGAATATGTCAATCCCGGTCAGGTCGCCAAAGCCCAGCCGCTTCAACTGGGCGTGCATCACGTCCACCGTCATGTCGTTGGCCAGAATGTAGTAGTAGGTGTCACAGGAATGGACGATGGAGCGGTACATGTTGACGCTGCCGTGTCCGCCCTCCTTGTCGTCGCGAAAACGGTGCCCGCCCAGCATGAAAAAACCGGGGTCTTGAATACTTTGCTCGGGCGTTCTGGCGCCGGTTTCCAGTGCGGCCAGCGCCATGAAGGGCTTGTAGGTCGAGCCAGGCGGGTAGGTGCCACGCAGGGCCCGGTTGAGCAGGGGCTTGTCAGGCGATTCGTTCAGTGCCTGCCAGCTCTCGGCGTCAATCCCTTCGACAAACAGGTTCGGATCGAACGTGGGCTTGCTGACAAACGCCAGCACCTCGCCGGTCGCGGGCTCAATCGCCACCAAAGCGCCGCGCCGCTCGCCAAACAGGTCCTCCACCATCTTCTGCAGCTTGATGTCGATCGACAGTTTCACCGTATTGCCCGGCGTTGACGGGCTGCTGGCGAGCTTGCGCACGGCGCGCCCGCTGGCCGAGGTCTCGACCGAATCAACGCCAGTGGCGCCATGCAGTTGCGCCTCGAAACTCTGCTCGACACCGAGCTTGCCGATGTATTCGGTGCCGCGGTAGTTGGTCTGGTCTTCATCAGACCAGTCGTCCATGGCTTTTTTCTCGGCCTGGTTGACGCGGCCGATGTAGCCAATCACGTGGCTGGCCGTCTCACCGTGCGGGTAATTGCGAAACAGCCGCGCCTTGATGTCCACGCCGGAAAAACGGTAGCGCTGCACCGCAAATTTGGCGACTTCTTCATCCGTCAGGCGCGTGCGAATTGGCAGGGACTCAAAGTTGCGTGATTCTTCCAGCAGCTTCTTGAAGCGCTTGCGGTCGCGCGGCGTGATGTCCACCACGCTGCTCAGGGCACCCATGGTCTGCTCGATGCTGGCCACTTTGGACGGCATGATCTCCAGCGTATAGGC
>JANOMD010000035.1:0-5395 GCA_031420135.1 Rhodoferax sp.
CGCATGCTGGCCAATGAAGCCGTGCATGGCTTCCTGTACCAGCCGCAGTGGATCACCCTGGCCAACAAAAACCTCAAAGGCCTATGGAAAGACATGCCAATCTTTGTGAACGACCTGTCGGCGCTGTCCTGGGGTTGAGGCAGGGATAACCGTTTACTGGCGCGTGCCGCCCGGCGTCCCTTGGTCGGCCCATGCCCGCTCGCGCAAATTCCCAGTCAGATCACGTTCCCGTCTTGATCGCCGGTGGCGGCCCGGTGGGGTTGACGCTGGCTGCGCTGTTGGCGCATTACGGCATTGAAAGCCGCGTGATCGAAGCGGACGATGGCTTTTGCACCGGCAGCCGGGCCATTTGTGTGTCGCGCCGCTCACAGGAAATTCTGGGCTGGGTTGGGGCGGACCGCGCGCTCGTTGAAAAGGGTTTGTCGTGGGTGGGCGGGCGCAGTTTTTACAAAGACACCGAGGTGCTGCACTTTGAAATGCCCAGCGAGGCGACGCAGCGCTTCGCCCCGATGGTCAATATCCAGCAGTACTTGATCGAGGAGTACGCCCACGCGGCGGCGATGGCTGCCCCAGCCCGCGTAGAGGTTGAATGGCGCAGCCGCATTGCCTCGGTTCGGGCGATTCAAGATTGGGTCGAGGTGGACGTTATGGCGGTCAACAACGCCAGTGACAAAGGTGCCGCACGCACCCTTAGCGCGGACTGGCTGGTCGCCTGCGATGGCGGGCGCAGTACGGTGCGGGAGCAGTTGGGGCTGCAACTCAAAGGCACGCAGTACGACGGCAAATATGTCATTGTGGACATTCGCCAAAAGACCAGCCGCGCGGTTGAGCGCCTGGCCTGGTTTGACCCGCCCAGCAACCCGGGCTCCACGATCCTGATGCATCGCCAGCCCGACGATGTTTGGCGTATTGACTACCAGATCCGCGACGATGAAGACCCGGTTGAAGCCGTCAAACCCGACAACGTGCTGCCCCGCGTGCAGAGCCATCTGGCGATGATTGGCGAGACCGAAGCGTGGGAGCCGCTCTGGATTTCGATCTACAACGCCAAATGTCTGTCGCTGGAGCGTTACCGTGAAGGCCGCATATTTTTTGCCGGTGACGCGGCGCACCTGGTGCCGATTTTTGGCGTGCGCGGGCTCAATTCAGGGCTGGACGACGCGGGCAACCTCGCCTGGAAGCTGGCGCGGGTGATACAGGGCAAGTCGCCCGAGCGTCTGCTTGATTCCTATTCGCCCGAGCGCCGCCACGCCGCAGAGGAAAACATGGCGTTTGGCGCCAAGAGCACCGAGTTCATGGCGCCACCGGATTTTGCATTCCGGCTGATGCGCGAAGCAACGCTGAAACTGGCACTGAGCGACAGCAAGGTGCGCTCACTCATCAACCCGCGCCAATCAACGCCGATCACCTACGTGAATTCACCCCTGAACGGCCCCGAGCAGGGCGCCTGGACACACGCCGTAGCTGCGCCCGGCGCGCCCGCTCCCGAGGCACTGCTCAATGGCGTGCCCACAGCGCATGGTCTGCAAATTCAGCCCGCGCCGTGGCATTTGACCAGCCGCTGGGGCAAGGGCCTGGTGGCGCTGGCATTCAACCCGACCGAGTTGTTGAATCCGCTGCCTGCGCTGGGCGCCCAAGGCGTCGAAATAATTGGCATCACGCCTGCCAATGACACCTCAGGCCAAGCCTGGCAACGCTATGGCCTGCCGGATGCGCAGGCACAGGGACTGGTGCTGATCCGGCCAGATGGCTACGTGATGGGCCGCTGGCGTACGCTGGATGCGCAGCCCGTGCTCAATGCCCTGCGCTCGACCGGCGTGACGCTGTGACCGATGCCGATCTTGATCAGGCCTACACCGCCCTGTGCACCGCGATGGCAAAAGTCGGCGAAGCGCAGGCGCCGCTATTTTTAAGCATGGTGTGCCTGTCACTGATGAGCCGGTTTGAGCAAGCCGATGAAGTATTGCCGCTGATTGCCAATGCGCAGGCGGTGCTGAATCAACCTAGCGGGGTGAAGGCGTGAGAACATGGGCGATTGCGTTCAGGCCAACGTCAAACAAGCCAGCGTCCCGTCCGCGAAAGTGCATGCCTGGCTCGATAGCTGGGGTACGGGGGCTGAGCCGAACTCGTCGCTTTCGCGCCTCATTCCGGCAATCGGTATCTGACCCCAATCAGGCCCCCGAGCCGCCAACTTTTTTTATCCAAAGTCCTGATAAGCTGTATCAAAAACAACCCGGAACCACCATGAACCTCCACGATCTCTCGGCACACGAACTGTTGCGCAACTACCGTTCGGGCCAGCTTTCGCCGGTGGAGGTCACACAGGCGGTGCTGGATCACATCGACCAGTGGGAGCCGCATTTGCATGCCACTTACCGATTGCGACCTGAGGCTGCGCTGGCGCAGGCCAGGGCGTCTGAAGCGCGTTGGTTCAACGGTGCGCCTTGTGGCTTGCTGGATGGCGTGCCCGTGACCATCAAGGACAACCTGGCGACACAGGGCGACCCGACGCCCCTGGGCTCGGCAGCGGTGCCACTGGTTGCCGCGCTGGACGATTCGCCGCCGGCCGCACGCCTGCGTGAAGCCGGTGCCGTGCTGGTCTGCAAAACCACCATGTCGGAATACGGCATGTTGTCCAGCGGGCTGTCGAGCTTTCACGCGCTGGCGCGCAACCCGTGGGACCTGAGGAAAACGCCCGGTGGCTCCAGCGCGGGGGCGGGTGCGGCGGCCGCAGCGGGTTACGGCCCGCTTCACATCGGCACTGACATCGGTGGCTCGTTGCGGTTGCCTGCGGGTTGGTGCGGCATTTTCAGCTTGAAACCCAGCCTGGGCCGCATCCCCATTGACCCGCCCTACACCGGGCGCGCAGCAGGCCCCATGACCCGTACCGTGACTGACGCGGCGTTGATGATGCAGGTGCTTTGCAGGCCCGATGCGCGCGACAGCATGAGCCTGCCGTACCAGTCGTTGGCGTGGGATGATTTTGACGCGGGTGCCGGTGTGCTCAAGGGTCTCAAAATTGGGCTGCTGCTGGACGCGGGCTGCGGCTTTCCGGTGGACCCGCAGGTGCGCGTTGCCATTGAGCAGGCGGCAAACGTGTTTGCACAGGCCGGGGCCATCGTCGAGCCCATGACGCCCTTCATGACACCCGCGATGCTGGACGGCATGGACCACGCCTGGCGCATGCGCACATACATCGACATGGCGGCCCTGGCCGCAGGGCAGCGCGAACGGGTGTTGCCCTACATCGCACAATGGGCAGACAGCGCTGCCCGCATGACCGGGCCGCAGATGTTTGTGGCCGCCAGCCAGTTTCACGCCACGCGGGTCGCATCGGTCAAGGCCTGCAGTGCATTTGACTACGTGATTTCGCCGACCGCGCCAATTGCGGCGTTTGCCGCCGAGCTGCCGACGCCCACCAATGACCCGCTGCACGGGCTGGAGCACATCGCCTTTACGGTGCCTTACAACATGTCTGAGCAGCCCGCCGCTTCGATCAATTGCGGCTACACCCAGGGCGGCTTGCCGATCGGTCTGCAAATTGCCGGGCAGCGGTTTGACGACGTGGGTGTGTTGCGCGTCTCGCGTGCGTTTGAGCTGCTGCGCACCGGGCAGCGGCCCTGGCCCACGGTTCCTGTAGCGAGAACCTGACTTTCCGCGGCGCGCAACATGGTGACCGATAGCCTTGGCAATCCAGTCACCCTGCAGGACGCAGGCAGTCTTGGCGCAGTCAATGACTTTGTGGAAGGCGTCATCGCCTGTGAAGCGCGCGCCGTGAATGTGCTTCGAATTTCTGACGCTGATGGCAGCGCCATGGTGCAAGCCAGTTGCGCAGCGCTGCACATGTTTGCCGAGTCGCGCGCGGCACCTGCCAATGCGCGGCCCTTCCTTGACCGGGCACTGGCGGACAGTGCAATTTCGACCGATATGACGGCGCGTGAGCGTCGCTTTGTCGCCAGCATTGCGGCCTGGGTCGATGGCGATATCCCGCAGGCTGCGCAGTTGCATGAAGAGCAGGCCCGCGAGTATCCGCGCGATCTGGTGTCGGTCAAGCTGGGGCAATACCATCGGTTCAATTTGGGCGATTCGGCCGGCATGCTGCGCCTGGCGCTGGCGGCGCTGCCTGGGGCGGGTGACGTGCCTTACCTGCACGGCATGGCCGCTTTTGCGTGGGAGCAGTGCCATCTGCTGGACCAGGCCGAAGCCGCCGCGCGCCAAGGGATTGCCATGTGCCGCAAGGAACCGTGGGCGCACCACGCGCTGGCACATGTGATGCTGACCACCGGGCGCTTCACCGAAGGCCAGGCCTTCATGAATGACATCAGCGACAGCTGGACCGGCCTCAACTCCTTCATGGTCACGCACAACTGGTGGCACCAGGCATTGTTTGGCCTGGAGCTGGGCCAGCATGATGATGTGTTGCGCCTCTATGACCAAAACGTTTGGGGCGTTGCCAAGGACTATTCGCAGGACCAGGCCAATGCCATCTCCTTGCTGTCGCGGCTTGAGCTGTGCGGCGTGGACGTCGGCAAGCGTTGGCAGGACGTGGCCGATTACCTGCTGGTTCGGGTTGACGACCACGTTCTGCCGTTTCTTGATCTGCATTACCTGTACGGCCTGGCGCGGGCCGGTCGCCCGCAAGCCGATGCGCTGATGCGAAGCCTCTGCGGTTTTGCCGCAGACGCGGCGAGGGCAGGCGGGGTCTGGGGCCGGGTTTGGGACAATGTGTGCCTGCCCGCCGCTCGGGGCTTGTTGGCGCATGTCAACGGTGACTATGGTGCTGCCGCCCAGGCACTTGGCGCGGCCTTGCCGCATTTGGCAGACATTGGCGGCAGCCACGCGCAACGCGACTGGTTTGAGCAGATTTACCTGGATTCTCTGATGCGCTCCAACCAGTGGGGCGCGGCGCAGCAGACCGTGCAGCAACGCCTGCGCGGCCAGCCAGAGTCAACGCGCCTCAGGCGCCACGGCGCAAAGATTTACGCGGCGCTCGGGCTGCCGGTTTCAGTGGCCAGCTTGAGCTGATCAACCTCAACCGTAGCATCAGCGTCAGCGTCAGCGTCGGCATCAGTATCAGCATCGGGTTCGGCAGCCGCTTTCACGATCATCACCGGCACACCTGCGGCCCGCATGACCTCATGCGAGACCGAACCCAGCAGCGCACTGCGCAGGCTGCCCATGCCACTGGCGCCCATCACGACCATGTCGCAATCGAAGCGCTCCAAGATGTCGATCAGCGTGTGTGCCGGGTCGCCCGAAGCCACCTCACACTCGAAGGCGATTTGCGCTGCGCCCAGCAACGCCTCTGCGGCCTCCAGCGTGTGGGCACCGGCGGCGGCACTGACCTCGGCCAGCGCTTGCGGGTCGGTCACCACCATCAATTCGTACAGGGTGC
>JANOMD010000036.1:0-8941 GCA_031420135.1 Rhodoferax sp.
CGGCAAGTGACCCCATGAGAGGCCATTAGGGTATTTGCACAAAACGGTGCGTTTTCGCACAGCCGCATCGGGCTTGACTTCTTAAGCTTACCTGACACGCCAACCCGGCGTGCAACTGCCACAAAGGATGTCATCATGAAAAATAACCATTCGAACAAAAACAGCACCAAATTCCGGTCTATCTGGTACCTGAATTTGCTGGTGTGGCCCGCCATCACGGCGCTGATGTTCATCGTCGCTGGGAACGGCTACAACCAGCCGTCAAACCTGGCGCAGGGGCAGCCAAGCGTGTCGGGCACGGCCCCCACCGTCGCGGCCTATGCAAGCGTCGGCGAAACGACTGCGCCCTAGCATTTCAAGCGTTGCGACGGGTGCTTGCCCTGCCGGGCCGCCAGCCTGTAGCAGTGGATATCGGCCCAAGCGGTTTGAACTAAATAAATTAACCTGTGAGTTAATTTCTGGTCGAAAACCATCACAATCCGCCAAATTATTGACAAAATAGGTATCTGGCCCTCGTATCATATACATTAATCGCTATATATAACGTAGCAGTGTGTCAATTTCAATGGGTGCGCCGTCGCTGTCGCTGCGGCCTGCGTCGGTTGCGGGCTGGCTCGGTTATTCAATTTTTGGTCGGCCGCTCGATGCCATCCCACGCCATGCCGCTGCGGCTGCGATCCCGGCAGCGCTGGGCAAAGCTGTGGACAACCCGATCCTGCTCGCAGCGCTCCAGGCAAAACTCAAAGCGCTCCAGTGCCTGGTCCCAGGCACCCGCCCGATAAGCCGCGAGGGCTTGCGCATACGCATCGTGGTTTGCCATCATGCTGTCTTGCAGCGCTTGCGGGTAACAGGCCATGCACTCGTACACCTCCACCGCAGTGGCGTGGCCAGGCAAGAGTGTCGATCCCAAGGGCCTCAGCAAAAACTGATCCATCGCCACAACACGACTGCGCGTAGAGCCGTCGAGCACCAGCATCGCGCTGAAATGCTTGGTGAGGTTTTCCATGCGCGATGCCAGGTTCACGCTGTCTCCAACGACGGAGCACTGGAAGTGGTCCGGATCGCCGATCGTGCCGAGGATCACCGGCCCGCTGTGCAGGCCCATACCAAAGCGCAATGCCGGAAAATCAGGGCCACGGTCGCGGTTGTAGGCTTCGAGTCCACGGCACATGGCGATGGCGCCCCGCAACGCATCATCCGGCTCATTGGGGAACAGGGCGAGAATGCCGTCGCCGTAATACTGCCCGACGAATCCGCCGTGGGCAGCAATGCCCGGTTGCACATGCGACAGATAGCGATTGATCAGCCCGATGGTGCCACGCGGCCCGAGTTTCGCTGACAGCTTGCTGAAGCCCCGCAAATCGACAAACAACACGTTCATTTCGCGCTCGAACGCTTCGTTCAGATTCACCTCCACGATGCTGGTGCGCCCGAAGCTGGTGAGGAACCCGCCCGGCACGAAGCGACGGTTCGCCTTGGTCAGCACGGTTTGCGCGTCCAATGCGGCCAGCGTGCTGGCGTGCAGCCGCGCATTTTCGATGGCGGTGGCGGTTTGTACGCCCAGCGCCTGCGTCAACTGGACCCGGCCGCTTGTGAAAGCGTTGCGCGTCACGTGGTTTTCGAGATACAGCAGGCCGATGCTGCGGCCCCGCACGGCAATCGACACACACAGGATTGCAGCTACTGAGTTCTCCCGCGCATAGGGCTCGTTCTCCAGCATTTTGTCTTTGGACGCATCGTGAATGATGATCGACTCCGGTGAGCGCAGCGCCCGATCCACGACGCTGCGGCTGAGGGTGTGAAAGTCCTCAAGCCTGTTTCGCTGGTTGATGGTTTGCTCTAAATTGGCTTCGGCTTCAATCCAGGGATTGCCTGCAGCGTCGATCAACAGCAGCAGGCTGCGGTCTGCACCGGCCACCTGCATCAGCGCTGGCATCAGGCGTTCGAGCAGGATGGTTTCGTCCATCTCGCGGGAGATGGAGGCCACGGCATTCAACAAGCTGTTCAGATCAGCGCTTTGAAATTGGGCGGAAATCAGTGCGCCCCCGCCCGACGCGAGGGACACACCCGAATCGGTGGTTCTGGGGTTGCGGGCAGCCGGCGCTGCGTTGGCATTGTTATTGGCGCTGGCCAGCCACGGTGATCCCCAGCGCTGAAACAGCTCGGATGCACGCAATGCAGCGGTGCCTGAAAGCTGATGAAAGCCCTGTGCTTCAAGCAGGTCGGCAAGCCGTTGCTGTGCCAGTGCCTGGTAAACAATTCCGCCACCTGCGGCCTGCTCATAGGCGCGATGCAGCAGCAACACCGCATCCGCCGAATTGCCCCGAACAGCGGCATCTTCGGCGGCCAGCAGCGAGACCCGGTGATCCAGGTTGAACGGGGCGTGGACGGCCCAGCGTTCGAGTTGGCTGCGCAGTTGCCGCGCCAGCTTCAACGCACTTTTGTCGGCGCTGCCAGTGGCAAAGCGGCGGTAGGCATTGAGCGCGCGAAAGAAAGCCAGCCCCGGCACGAGCACCTGCGCGAGGAAGCCGTCCTTGTGACTTGCTGCCAGTGCGAATCGCTCTTCGGCCCGTTCAAAGCGGCCTGCCAGGTGGTCGAGTATGCCGGCAGCGATCGAACTGATCGCGATCTGCACGATGTTGTTGGACTGCACAAATTCGGGTAACTGGCGGGTGTATTGGAACCACTCGCCTTCGAGATCGGCGGGCATCTCCGGTTTGCACAATGCGGTAAATAGTTCGACCCAAGCCAGGTGGCAGGCTTTCACCTGGACTTGCCCACTGTCGGCCAGATAGCGGATCGAGTCGCCATACCTTTCGTGCAGATCCAGCGCACCACCGGCGAAAAAATACGTGTAGTTCAGCACCCCGGCGCAGTAAGTCGCGTTTTGCTCGTCCCCATTGTTGCGGTTGCTGGTCCAATCGACGTACAACTTGCGCGTGACATCAGGCAGGGGCTCTTTCCAATGCGCTACGAAGGTATCGACGACGAAGCGTGCGCCTGACTCATGCAGGCCGCCGTATCGGCGGCCAAGTTTTAAGGCCAGCTCGCCGAAGCGGTAGCCGTTTTCTATGCGCCCCAACACTCCGCACAAGACCAAAGCCCAGACGGAAAAAGTGTAGGGTGAATGGGGTGTTGTTCCGTGCCGCAGCGAGAGACGGGCACCCGCCATGCCGATCAGCGGCAACAAATTGGGCTCGGCGAAGTAGGCGGCATTCGCAGTTGGCCCCAGCAGCGATATCGCAGCGCGAATTTTCGGGTCTGTTGCTTCAGGCAGCTCGTCGAAATCGCGCGGATCACGTCGGCCTTGCGCCCAGAGCGTCTGCACCACGCCCCACAACACATGGGCCAGATTCGGCTTGCGCGGCAGCACCACGCCCAGCGAGGCGGCAACATCCACAGCAATATCCACCGCTTCGGCATACCGGTTTTGACTATGGCGCAGAAGGATTCGCAGGCCATAAGCCTGAGAACGGTGCGCCACCGTCTGCGCATGTTCGATCACCAGCGCCGTGGCCGTTTCGAGTTCATCGCCCAGCATCAGGGCATGGGCGCATTCGGCCAGTGCCATGTGGATGCCAAAGGCGGTGTCGTAGTCGTCGCGCCACACCGACGGCGCCATCAACTGCGCTGCGGCAGCCAGCATGCGCCTTGCGCCTGCAAAGGCAAGCGAATGCTGCGCACTGCGCCCGGCGGCCAGGCCGATGCGCAGCAGGCGGCGCCGTTCGCCTTCGTCATGCACCAGGGCAATGCCACTGACGATATGTGAAAACACCTCCACCACCCGGTGCGCAAGCTGCGGCGCCGGCAGGTTTTGCACCAGCAGGCGGCCGATGTGCAAGTGCCGCTGCGCGAGGCGCTGCGCGTCCAGACGTTCATGCACCGTCTGGCGCACTTTGTCATGCTGAAAACGGTAGCGGGCGGTGCCAAGTTCGTTCAGCGTTTGTGCCGGCACAGCCCAGTGGTCCAGCGACTCAAATGTCTTGTAGTGCGCGTCCAGCGGGAGGAGGATGCCCTTGCGCACTGCCGCTGACAGGCCAGTCGCAGCGGCACTCTGTGATATTTCATGAACGCTGGCAAGGGTGTGCAAGTCAAATTCACTGCCAACGCAGGAGGCCGTGTCAAGCAAATCCAGGCAGTGCAGAGGCAAGCCTTCGAGCCGGCCCGCAATGAGCGCGCCCACATTGTCAGGGAGCAAAAACTCCGGCAGCCGAGCAACGTCCCAGGCCCACGCGCGCCGGTCTTCATCGAACTGGAAGAACCCACGCGTTTGCAGTGTGCGCAGGTACTCCTGCACGACGAACGGGTTTCCGTCCGCAACGGTGTTGATGTAGGCCCCCAGGGATTGCACGTCCATGGGACTGACATGCAGGGTGTCTGCCAGCAGTTGCTCCAAGTCGGCCGCCTGCAGGGGGTTCAGGCAGATGTCTACGCTAACGCTGGCCGCGCTGCGCCAAGCATCCAGGGTGTTGTGCAGCGGATGGCCGATGCCGGCTTCATTGCTGCGGTAGCCCGCGACGATGATGAGATGGGCAAGTCCGGTGTCGGCGGCCAGAGCCTCCAGCAGTTGCAGTGAAGACAGGTCAGCCCACTGGAGATCGTCGAGGAACATGACCAGTGGCCGCCCAGGTGTTGCAAATACGGCCATGAATTGGCCGACCAGGAGGTGCAGCCGCCGCTCCGCATCTCGCGGTTCCACGGTTTCGACTTCTGGCTGCGGCCCAATGAGGGCCAGCAGATCGGGCAAAACATGGGTCAGCAACCGTGCGTGAATGCCAAGCGCCTGGCGCAGTGCCGTGCGCAACACTTCAAGTTGTGCTTGCGGCATAGCCAGTTCCTGGCGCAGCAGATCAGAGAGTGCCGCAAGGATGCCAAGGTAGGGAAGATCGGCGCCGAACTGGTCGAACTTTCCGCTGCAAAAGCGTCCCCCCGCTTGGGTCATGCCGCGACTTGCATCGTTGACGAGTGCGGTTTTGCCGATGCCGCTGACCCCCGATACCGTTGCCAGCGTGCGCTGCCCGTGGCGCACATCCTCAAACGCATTCATCAGGCGCTGACGGTCAGCCTCGCGGCCGTAGAGCCGGTCTGGCACACGCAAGACCGTCGCAACGTCGGCCTGGCCAATGTCAAATGCCCGCACGGTGCCGGTACGGCGCAGATCACTGATGCAGCTGGCAAGGTCGTGGGCGAGACCTCTCGCGCTGGCATAGCGGTCGTCAGGATTTTTTGCCAGCAAACGGTTCACGATGTCCGACAGGATGGGGGGCAGTTCCGGTCGAACCTCATGCAACGCGGGCGCCAGCCGTGCGACATGCGCATAGACCAGCTCGGCGGGGTCGTCGTACACAAACGGCAGCCGACCCGTCGCCAGTTGAAACAGCGTAACCCCCAGGCTGTACAAATCCGAGCGGTCATCCACCGGACTGGCGACGCGGCCGCACTGTTCCGGCGACATGTACGCCAGCGTGCCCTCAATCTGGTCAAGCGACACCGTGGCGACGATTTCCCGCCGCAGGTTGGTCGATATATCGAGGTCTATCAGGCGCAGATCCGAACCGTCCGCTCGCACGATGATGTTGTCGGGCTTGATATCCTTGTGGATGATGCCGGATGCGTGCAAGCGGCCCAAGGCCGTCGCCACAGCCAGTGCCGAGTCAAGCAGCCGCCCCAAGGAAAAACCGGCCGGCGCGAGCTGGCTGGCTAGTGAGGTGCCGCCAAAATCCTCGGTGACCAGCGCCACTGATGCGCCAAAACGCACCAAATCAAGGTGACGTACGACGGCGCGCTGATCTGCTTCGCGTGCCTGGTCAAAGGCCCACTGATAACGCGCCATCTCGCGCATGGTCGGAACGTTGTGCGCCGGGGTCTTGATGACAACCGCGATGTCTCGCTCACTGCGTCCCCGGTACAGTGCACTGCGTGCGGTCTGAAGCATCAGACCGTCGATCCGGTAGCCTGGAATCTGCATGAAAAGTCTTGGTGCCTGAGCGCAATCGTACTAGTACTGGATGCTTGCCGGAATGGTCAGCGGGTAGTCGGACTTGTCTTCGGCTTGAGGGAGCAGCGGCATGAAGGGTGTGTCTGGCGCATATTTAAATCCATCGCTGACTTCTTTCAAGCCAAGCTTGAAAACGAGCTGACAGGCAGAGAGAACCCGGTTCGTAAAAGGATAAAGGGTTTCAAACAAATTGGGGAAAATGGAGCTGGGCATGAAAAACATCTTATGCGCCATCTGCGCACGGAGCAGGTCATCGCCGCTGGAAACGTCGCCTACCCACTTGATCCCTGGCGATTGTGGGGGAGTTGTGGGTGGCCCTTGCCGGATGCGCAGGAACTTGTAGGCTGCCGGAATATTCTGTCCAAAACTGTAGTGATCCCCGCCGTGCGCTACGGTCACATCCCACATGTAAATTGCCAGGACTTGGGCCAGGCAGTCCGCATCCAGAATGGATTTTTCGTCAGGGAAACCCTTGACGTAGGTTGCGTTGTAGCGCGCCCACCGAGTGACGTACAGATCGTTTTTGTTGGCGGTGAGAATCTCACTGGCGACCACCTTGCAGAACAATTTGAACGGCTCAAAGTAGGCTGCCAGCCAGCGGCCATAGTCCGAATCAAATCCCATCTGCGGTTTCATGTAGTCATAGGCCGGGTAGGCATCGCCATACCATGGATCGTCGAGTCCCGTATAACCGGCTCCGAACAGCAGCTTGAGGTTGTAGGCGTTGCCCATAAGGGGGTCAAACCATGTGCCTTGCGCGTTGTTGTTGACGACCGATTCGGGGCCTTCTAAAACGGCGTTGTCCAGCGCCAGCGTGTAACTGGTGTGGGGATACAGGAGCTGAAACAAGGGGTGGGTTTGCGGCACTGCGGTTTTAGTGATGGCATTGACCGAATCCATCGGGAAATGCAGCGCCGGATGGACTACAAACAGCATGTGGTACGCAGCACCCTGCAGCGCGTAGATCTTGGCCAGGTTCCAGTTGGCTTCTGGGGATGAGGGGTAAATTGGCACATCGCTGTCGTGCGTCTCGCCTCTGAGAATGATCGCCGTGCAGCGGCGGCTCCCGTCCGTGTATTGTGCAAAGATGCATACAACAGGCGCGCAATACAGCCCTTGCATCGGCTTGACCAGACGCATCGCACTGAAATCGTAACTCCAGGTCTTCACTGCATGGGGGCTCGTGTCGATGTATTGCCGATACGCTTGCGCTACCGGTTTCGTGTACCGTGTGTAAGCTGTGTTCAACATAAACTTGTTGAATTGATCGGTGCTGGGAATGGGGAGTTCTAGATCCAACATCGCCAGCCCAGCCGCAATCCCGGGATAGCCAAACTGGGTTTCCAGCAAGCGTTTGCCGATGGTGCTATCCCATAACAAGGCCTCGATCGGCGGTATGTTGAGTACCTCGGCCGCCTCTTTCAGCGGATGCGTGGGAGATGGCTGGGGCCAGGGGCCTTTGCGGCCATAAAGAAACTGGTCGGGCGCTAGATCATCAGCACGCATGGTGCACTCCTCTTAGGTTGGGATGGATTTCGCGCAGTACCGCGCGTGCTGAGCCCCGTCTGCGGTAACAAGTGTAAGTGGAGAGTGGTTGTCCCACAGCCTCGGTCGATTCTTTGTTCAGTGCCGGCTCGCGCCGAATGAAGATTCGCTCACCAGCAGCTCCAGCTCGTGCAGATCGGTGACCACCGGCGAGCTCCCCTTCTTTTGGAGCAGCCCCCGCTTCGCCAGTGAGATAGCGAAGGTAGCGTTCATGCACAACCGGTTGTTCCCGCAGGAGCAGCATGAAGGTCGCCGTCGGCAGCGCCGCGAGCACAGATTCGACCTGTGCGGTGACCTGCCGCCCGGTCGCTGAGTATTTGCACAAAACGGTGTTTTATCGCACATCCACATTGAGCTTGATTTCATAAGCTTGATTGACACGCCAATCAGGCGTGCAAAAGCCACAGAGGACGTCAACATGGAACACAATCATTCGACCCAGAACAGTGAAGCTCGGCCAATCGCTTCCATCGCGCTGGGAACTGGCGGCTTGATCGGTGCCGTGATTCTCGGTGGACTGTTCGCTGCCGCATGCGTGCCAGGTGTGACCGCCGTTGACGCAGCCGTGGCCGCCCCAACCCGTACCCAGACCAAAAGTGTTGCCCAAAGACACGTTGCCTTTGAGCAGGCTGATCGCACCGGGCTGAATCAACGCAGCACCGCGCGCTCCTCCGACTTGCCCGCAGCGTCGGATGCGCCGATGCCGATTGATCTTTATCGCTTTGCACTCAACGCGCTCCTGGTGCCCTTGATGGACGATGCCGTTCCGCCCCGGTGGACCGAGGTCGCCATGGACTTTAACTGCGGTTCGGGAACCAGCGTCACGGTTGACGCAGCGCCGCTGGTTGCAGGCAAGCTGATTCCGGCAAAAACTTTCACGGTGCGCTGGGATATGGACTACTGCACACCCATGGGGCCAGAGTCGGTGGCGCTGTCCGGTCGCGTGGAACTGGTGGTGTCCCATGTGGATGGCGGTCTGAGCGCCATGGTGACACCAGACCGCCTGCGGGTTGACAGCCACCTGGGCAGCGCATGGCTGCAGGGTCCGTTTAGCGCTGAAACGTCGCTGGTCAGGGCAGCCATCAGGCAGTGAACTGCGGGCGCGCCTGCTACGGCGGCGCTATCGATTGGGGTTATCGGCTGGCGCGCAGCGCCTCGCGCATGGCGGTGACCACGGCGGGGCGGTCTGGCGCATTGAAAATCGCACTGCCCGCGACAAAAGTGTCGGCCCCCGCGTCGGCCACGCGGCGAATGTTGTCGGCCTTGATGCCGCCATCCACCTCCAGGTGAATGTCTTTGCCGCACGCGTCAATCCGCTGGCGAGCCGCTTCGATTTTGCGCAGCGCCGAGTCAATGAAGCTCTGCCCGCCAAAGCCGGGGTTCACGCTCATGATCAAG
>JANOMD010000037.1:0-2775 GCA_031420135.1 Rhodoferax sp.
ACGCTTGCTGCCCTCGACGACCGCATCACCCTCCTGCGCGAAACCAACGCCACGCTCGAAGCCATCGCCCAGGCGCTGTTCAAGTCGTGGTTTTTCGATTTCGACCCCGTGCGCGCCAAGTTGGAAGGCCGCGCCCCCGAAGGCATGGAAGAGGCCACAGCGGCGCTGTTTCCGGATGGGTTTGAGGAATCGGCGTTGGGCTTGGTGCCAAGGGGGTGGCGTAACGTTAGTTTGAAGGAAGTTGTCTCAATACACGACTCGAAGCGCATTCCCCTTTCGGGACAAGAACGCGAGAAGCGAAAAGGATCGTACCCGTACTATGGCGCGGCCGCTCTGATGGATGCGGTGGACGACTTCCTGTTTGACGGGGTTTATTTGTTGACGGGCGAAGACGGTTCAGTTGCTGATAGCAGCGGATATCCGATCATGCAATATGTGTGGGACAAGTTCTGGGTCAATAACCATGCCCACATCCTTCAAGGCAAGGGCGGTGTTTCAACGGAGCACATCATGCTTGCCATGCAGCGAACAAACATTACGCCGTACATCACGGGTGCTGTACAGGCCAAGCTAAGCCAATCCAACATGTGGCGAATCAATTTTCTAAAGCCTTCTCTCGGAGTGTCTGAGCACTTCGCAGGAATTTTGGAACCGCTGTTTGTCCGTTTTCGTCATAACGCAGAGCAAGCCCAAACCCTAGCCACCCTCCGCGACACCCTGCTCCCGCGCCTAATCTCCGGGCAGTTGCGATTGCAGGGGTTTAAACCGCAGGTCGCCGATGCGAGCACCTGAAGGCACAACGACCACTTCCATCACGCCTAAAGTCACTAAATGCACATGACCCAACGCCCCCGCACCATTCAGATCTTTTTGCCCGCGGGTGACCCGCGCGGCATTCGCGTGGCGGCCTTGACGACCAGCATCGTGCAGTTGATCGAAGTGCCCAGGCCCCTGATGTCGCAATTTCTGCATATGCCCGAGTCAAAGCAGGTCGGCGTGTACTACCTGATTGGTGATGACGAAGAGAAAGACCAGTTGTCGGTGTACATCGGACAAACCGGCTCTTTGGGCAAGCGCCTCAATGAGCATGACCTTGACCCAAAGCGTGAGTTCTGGAACCGGGCGCTGGTGGCGCTTTCACTCACGCACAGCCTGACGCAAACGCATGCGATGTACCTGGAGTGGTGCAGCATCCAGCAAGCAAATATCGCGCAGCGCTATTCAGTTGAAAACGGCAATGCAGGCTCAAAGCCGTACACACCGGCCTCTCTCGAAGCCGATTGCGAAGAAATCTTTGACACTATTCGCACGCTGGTTGCAACCATGGGGCAGCCGGTGTTTGAACCGCTGGTTGTGCGGCGCGCGGAGCCCGCCTCAAGTCTGCCCAGCAACGCGGCAGGTGTCTCCAGCCCATCGACGGCAACGGATTCAGACATGCTGTTGTATTGCGAAGGACCCTCCGCATCGGCAAAGGCTCAGTACACAGAGGAAGGGCTGGTTGTACTGAAAGGTTCACGAGGCCGTGGCGAGGCTGCGCCAAGTTTTGCCCTGAGATCCGCAGGCAAGAACCGCCAACGCATGATCGATGCGGGCACCCTGATTCTGGATGGGACTTCTTATTTGTTCCAGAAGGATGTGCTTTTCAGGTCCCCGAGCGGGGCGTCTAAGGTGGTGCTGGCCCGCAGCTCGAATGGGTGGACCGAATGGAAAGACGCGAGCGGCAAAACGCTGGATGAATTGAAGCGCCAAAAGTCGGATGAAGCCGATGGGCCGAACTGAAGTTTTTTGCATCCGCAAAAAGCGAAAAGCCCCGATGAACCCACCGAGGCTGTAGCGCCGATCGAGAACCCCCAATCCACTTACTGCGTAGTCTAACTTGCGTCAGACGTTTGCGAGACGATTGATGCCTCAGGGGGACTGCACTTTTAAAAGCACTTGTACACCGGTCGAATTAAAGCCAGCTTTAGTTAGCCAACTCGACGTATATAGAAAACGAAAATTTTTATACGTGTCTTGGCTGACGTGTATAGAAAACCGTGTTTTCTATACAGATGAGCGCTAACATGTATAGAAAAACGCATTTTCTATACGCGTGGCACTTTAAAAGGCTTGCTCATGTATTCGTTGATGTCACTTGAAACTCTCGATCCCGCGCGCTTTGATACGCCTGTGATTTTGAAAAAGCTGGCCACCACCAGCCGCAAGCTGGCTGAGTTGAAGGGCATTGCGGCATCGATTCCGAATCAGGGCATTCTCATCAACACGCTGGGCCTGCAAGAGGCCAAGGACAGTTCTGAAATTGAAAACATCGTCACCACGCACGATGCGCTGTTTAAAGACGATGTGTTGCCAGAGGCGTTTGCCAACCCGGCCGCCAAAGAGGTGCTGCGCTGCCGCCAAGCCTTGCGGGTGGGGTATGAGCAGGTGCGGGCAAGTGGCTTGCTGACAGCCAACCACATCATTGAAATTCAAGGCGAGCTGGAGCGTAACAACGCCGGTTTTCGCAAACTGCCGGGCACTGCGCTGAAAGACGGTGCCGGTAGAACCATTTACACGCCGCCGCAAGACCCGGCCGAGATCATTGAACTGATGCGGGGGCTGGAGCGGTTCATGAACGATGCCGATCTGTTTGCCGTTGACCCGCTGATCAAAATGGCTTTGATGCATCACCAGTTCGAAAGCATTCACCCGTTTTACGACGGCAATGGCCGTACCGGGCGTATCTTGAACGTGCTGTATCTCGTCAAAGAGGGGCTGCTGGATATTCCGGTGCTC
>JANOMD010000038.1:0-12425 GCA_031420135.1 Rhodoferax sp.
TGGTCTTGCCCGCACCGTTGGGGCCAATCAGCCCATAAACCTGACCGCGTTTGATGTTGATGCCGACATCGCTCAGCGCCTGCAGGCCGCCGAAGCGCTTGGAGACGCCGGTCACATTCAGGACGACGTCTTCGCTGCTCACGCGGCCACCTTGCTGGCTGAGTTTTGCAGGGACTTGCCGCGATCAGGCGACGGCCACAAGCCGCGTGGGCGCAACAGCATCACGCTGATCATCGCCAGGGCAATCAACAACTGGCGCAGGATGGAGGCATCAAGCCGCCCGCCGGTCAGGTTCTGCAACGGGCCCGCCACATAGCGCAGCACCTCCGGCAGGGCCGACAGCAGCACCGCCCCCAAAATCACACCCGGCAAGTGCCCAATGCCGCCCAGCACCACCATCGCCACGATCATCACCGACTCCATCAGGCTGAACGACTCGGGCGAGATGAAGCCCTGAAATGCTGCAAACATCGCGCCCGACACGCCGCCAAACGTGGCCCCCATGCCAAAGGCCAACAGCTTCAAATTGCGGGTGTTGATGCCCATCGCCTTGGCGGCGATTTCGTCTTCGCGAATCGCCATCCAGGCGCGCCCGACACGGGACAGTTCAAGCCGGTGGCAAATCACCACGCTGATGACCACCAGCACCAGAAACAGGTAGTAGTAGAGCGACACTGAGTTGATTTCAAAATTGCCGATGGTCAGTTTCTTGCCGAGGTTCAGGCCAAAGAAGCTGATCGAATCGATCTGGTTGAGGCCCTTGGGTCCGTTGGTGATGTTGACCGGGTGATCCAGGTTGTTCAAGAACACGCGGATGATTTCACCAAAGCCCAAAGTGACAATCGCCAGGTAATCGCCTCGAAGCCTGAGCGTGGGCGCACCCAGCAGCACCCCGAAGAACCCGGCTATCGCCGCTGCCGCCGGAATGACGATCCACAAAGGCGTGTGCAATCCGTTGGGAAACATGCTGGCAAACAGCGGAAAGGTATCCGACAGGTGGGGTGACGCCATCAGTCCGAACATGTAGGCGCCAATGGCAAAGAAGGCCACATACCCCAGGTCCAGCAAACCAGCGTAGCCCACCACAATGTTCAGGCCCAGGGACAGCAGGATGTACAGCAGGGCCATGTCGGCAATGCGCACCCAGGCGTTGCCGAAGCCCTGCAGCACCAGCGGCAGGACCAGCAGCCCGGCGGCGGCGATCAGGATGGCGATCAGTCTGGTTTTTGAATTCATGCCGGGCTCTTCAGGCTCTGTCTGCCACACGCTCACCCAGCAGGCCCGAAGGTCGCAAAGTCAGCACGATGATCAACACAATGAAGGCAAAAATATCCGAGTAGTGGCTGCCCAGCACGCCACCGGTCAAGGCACCGATGTAGCCTGCGCCAATGGCTTCAATCAACCCCAGCAGAATGCCCCCCACGACCGCGCCTGCGAGGTTGCCAATGCCGCCAAACACGGCAGCGGTAAACGCCTTGAGCCCCGGCAGAAACCCCATGGTGTGGTTGACGGTGCCGTAATTTGCGGCCCACATCACACCCGCAATGGCGGCCAGCACCGCGCCGATCAGAAACGTGGCCGAAATCACCCTATCGGGCTTCACGCCCATCAGCGACGCCACCCGCGGGTTCTCGGCCGTGGCGCGCATGGCACGCCCGAGCTTGGTGCGGTTGACAACCCACATCAGGATGCCCAGGGACACCGCAGTCATGCCCAAAATCAGGATTTGCGTGGTGGTGATCACGGCCCCGCCGACGTTGAACGGCACGCTGGGCAGCAAGTTCGGGTAGGGCTTGTAATTGGGCTTCCAGATGATCATGGCCAGCGTTTGCAGCAACAGCGACATGCCGATGGCAGTGATCAGGGGCGCCAGCTTGGGGCTGTTGCGCAGGGGCCGGTAGGCGACTTTTTCAATCACGTAATTCAGCACCGCAGCCACCACACAGGCGATCAGCATGGCGATCAGAAGAATGGCGTAGCCGGGCGTGCCGGGCATGGATTCCCGCATCAGACCGATGATGCTCCAGCTGGTGAGCGCCCCCACCATCAGCACGTCGCCATGCGCAAAGTTGATCAGGTTGATGATGCCGTAGACCATGGTGTAACCCAGTGCCACCAGGGCGTACATGCTACCCAAAACCAGACCGTTGATGATCTGCTGGATCAAGGTGTCCATTGAATTTTCTCCGATTCCTTTTCAATATTCACGACCCGCAAATAGAAGTGTTGGCATGGCTTTGTGGGCCGCCTGCCTTCATATGCAAGAAACCCGCCAAGGCAGTGACGTGGGCGGGTTGATGCTGCGAATTGTAGCCATGGCTCGGGAGAAAACCGCTTAGGCGCGGGCCGGGTTTACCCTTCTCTTTGGGCTGGTCTCAAGGCGTATTTTGGTTGCGTTTTTTCAGCTCACGCAACTTCTCGGCAATGCGGATTTCAAGCCCGCGTTCCACCGGGCGGTAGAAGGCCGGCTCGGCCATGCCATCGGGCAGGTAGCGCTCGCCCGCTGCAAATCCGCCCTCTTCATCGTGTGCGTAGCGGTAGTTCTTGCCGTAATCCAGCGCCTTCATCAGCTTGGTGGGCGCATTGCGAAGGTGCATTGGCACGGGGCGCGTGCCATCCTGCTGGATGAACGCCTTGACCTCATTGAAGGCTTTGTAGACCGCATTGGACTTGGGCGCCATCGCCAGGTAAATCACGCATTCGGCCAGCGCCAGCTCACCCTCGGGCGTGCCCAGCCGCTCGTAGACTTCAGCCGCGTCCAGCGCCAGACGCAAAGCGCGCGGATCAGCCAGGCCAATGTCTTCGCTGGCCATGCGAATCAGCCGGCGCGCCATGTAGCGCGGGTCGGCCCCGCCATCGAGCATGCGCATGAACCAGTACAGCGAGGCATCCGGGTCCGAGCCGCGCACGGACTTGTGCAGGGCTGAAATCGTGTCATAAAACTGGTCGCCGCCTTTGTCGTAACGGCGCATGCGTTCGCCCAGAACCTTGAGCAGCCAGACGTCGCTGATTTCGGCCTGCTTTTCCTGAGTCGCAGCGACGGCCAGGGTCTCAAGCGTGTTCAGCAAGCGGCGGGCATCTCCGTCAGCAAATGACACCAGTCGGTCAACCGCCACAGGCTCGATGGCCGGTATGACCCCAATCAACAATGCGCGCATCACGATCTGCTCAAGATCGGTTGCATTCAACGGCTGTAGCACATACACCGCCGCCCGAGACAGGAGCGCGGAGTTCACTTCAAACGACGGGTTCTCGGTGGTCGCCCCAATAAAAGTGAACAGGCCACTTTCGACATGTGGCAAAAACGCATCCTGCTGGCTCTTGTTGAAGCGGTGCACTTCGTCTACAAATACGATGGTGCGTCGGCTCTGGCCTCGCGCGACCTCAGCCCGTTCGACCGCTTCGCGGATGTCCTTGACGCCGCCCAGCACCGCGCTGATGGTGATGAACTGCGCATCAAACGCGTCAGCCATCAGCCGTGCTATCGTGGTTTTGCCCGTGCCTGGCGGCCCCCACAAAATGCAACTGTGCGGCTGGCCCGATTCGAACGCAATGCGCAACGGCAAGCCCTCGCCCAGCAAATGCTGCTGGCCGACGACTTCGGCCAGCGTCTTGGGGCGCAGGCGTTCGGCCAGGGGTTGGTGACCAGGCGGCGCCGAGGTCATAAGCGATGGCCAAATTCTTCAACGGTGGAGCCCAGCCAGCCAGTCGCCATGCTGAGCCGCTCCAGGGTCTGCAGGGCTTCGCCTTCAGTCTCGGGCAGAAGCGCGTGCCTGACGAGGTCCCAGATGCAAAGGTCATAGCTCATAGTGGGGGTCCATTTCCAAGTTACTGGGACAAACGCTAAGTGGTATTATTTTAATAGCAAACTATGTATATAATACGAGAGCTACTGGCCAATCTCATCACTAAAACGTCGAAAAATCGCATTTTTCCAAAATTCCGACCAAATCTCATATCACCAGCGATATCATTGTATTGCGCAGTCAATGAGATTCGGAAGCGCCAGGCATCTTCAAACCAGTCGCAGGGCGGTGCTCTGACCGCAACTTGCAGCCGAAGCGGCAATCAGGGCTACTGGCGCACCACGTCCGCCCCGGCTGGCGGCTTGAAGTCAAAAGTTGCGGCATCCATCAGAACATTGGTTTTGAAGGCGCCAAAAGTGATGCGCGAGTTCTGGCCAAAGCTGTCCAGAATGTCAAGCGCGGCCAGCGCTCCGGTGCGAAAGCCTATTCGCACCTTTTGCACCTGGGTGTCTCTGGTTTTCGGGGTCGCAGTCACCCATTCCAGGCCGTCTTTCACCGCTTCATCGGTCAGCGTGAAATCCTCCTGCAAGGCCCGCAAATCTGGCGCAGACGCAATCAAAGCCGCCGGGGTTGCGTTCAGCACCAGCGACTGTTTTCGTGCGGTGACCTGGTTCAGGTCAACGTCGTACAGCCACAACGTAGTGCCGTCCGCCACGATGCTTTGCTCGAACGGTTTTTTGTAAACAAACTTGAACTGGCCGGGCCGTGAAAACTCGAACGTGCCGCTGGAGGTCTTGACACGCGGGGTTTGCCCCTCTTTGGCTGGCGACGTGACGACCTGGGTGAAATCAGCGCGACCGGTCCTGGCCGTTTTGACAAAGGCCTCAAGGCTCTGCAGACCGCCCGCCTGCACTGCAAAGGCCGAGGCAGTCAGGCCAACTGCTAAAAAAATTCGAATCGGTTTTTTCAAGATCATCCTTCTGCGCGTGCCGGCACCAGAATTTCGCGCTGCCCGTTGCTGCTCATGGCGCTGACCATGCCGGCTTTCTCCATGTCCTCTACCAATCGCGCAGCGCGGTTGTAGCCAATCTTCAAGTGCCGCTGCACCAGCGAAATGCTGGCTTTGCGGTTTTTCAGAACGACTTCAACGGCCTGGTCGTACATCGGGTCTTTCTCGCCGCCACCACCATTGCCACCACTTCCACCGGCACCGTCACCCTGCAGGTCGTCGTCGCCCTCGACCGTGCCGCCTTCCAGTACACCTTCGATGTAATTGGGTTCGCCCTGGCTTTTGAGGTAGGCGACCACGCGATGCACCTCCTCATCACTGACAAACGCGCCATGCACCCGAATCGGCAAACCCGTGCCACTGGGCATGTAGAGCATGTCGCCCATGCCCAGCAAGGCTTCTGCGCCCATCTGGTCGAGGATGGTACGGCTGTCGATTTTGCTGCTGACCTGAAACGCGATGCGGGTTGGAATGTTGGCCTTGATCAGGCCCGTGATCACGTCCACGCTGGGGCGCTGCGTCGCCAAAATCAAATGAATGCCAGCCGCACGGGCTTTTTGCGCCAGGCGGGCGATCAGTTCCTCGATCTTCTTGCCGACCACCATCATCAGGTCGGCCAGCTCGTCAATCACCACCACGATGTGGGGCAGCCGGTCCAGTGGCTCGGGGGACTCCGGCGTGAGACTGAACGGGTTGTACACAAACTCGCCTCGCGCTTTCGCATCATCAATCTTGACGTTGTAGCCCGCCAGGTTGCGCACCCCCATCTTGCTCAATAATTTGTAGCGGCGCTCCATCTCGGCCACGCACCAGGTCAGGCCGTGCGCGGCCTGACGCATGTCGGTCACCACCGGCGCCAGCAGGTGCGGAATGCCTTCGTAAACCGACATCTCCAGCATCTTGGGGTCGATCATCAACAGCCGCACGTCGCGCGCTTCGGCCTTGTACAGCAAACTCAAAATCATGGCGTTGATGCCGACCGATTTGCCTGAACCCGTGGTGCCCGCCACCAGCACGTGCGGCATTTTGGCCAAATCTGCCACGACCGGGTTGCCAATGATGTCCTTGCCCAGGCCCATGGTCAGCAGCGACTTGCCATCGTTGTAAATTTGCGAGCCCAAAATTTCTGACAGCTTGATCGACTGGCGTTTGGCGTTGGGCAACTCCAGCGCCATGTAGTTTTTTCCGGGAATCGTCTCCACCACGCGGATCGACACCAGGCTCAAACTGCGGGCCAAATCCTTGGCCAGGCCGACGATTTGCGAGCCCTTCACGCCCGTGGCAGGCTCAATCTCATAGCGCGTAATGACCGGGCCGGGCTGTGCCAAAACCACCCGCACTTCGACGCCAAAGTCTTTCAACTTTTTCTCGATCATGCGGCTGGTCATCTCCAGCGTCTCAGGTGCAACGGTGTCCTGGCGCACCTGCGCGCCATCCAGCAAATCAACCTGTGGCAGCTTGCTGTCTGGCATCTCGGAGAACAGCGGCTTCTGGCGCTCCTTGGCGACGCGTTCACTCTTGGGCAGGTTAACCAGCACGGGTTCGATCATCACCGGCCGTGAGTGATGCACTGCTATTTCTTCGCGCTCTTCAATCACCACTTCGTCGCGCTCGCGCGCAGCCTGCTGCCCCAGCGCCAGATCCTGCGCAATTTCGCGCTTTTCACGGCGCGTTTTGACCAGCGAATGCATCCACCCACCGATGCGCTCGGCAACCTGCGTCCAGGAAAAACGGAACGCCAGCGCTGACCCGACGACGCCCAGTGCGATTAACACCAGACCCGAACCGGCAAAACCAAACCATTTGACACCCAGCGGTCCGATCATGTAACCCAGTGCGCCACCGGCGTGCCCAGGCAGGAAATTCTCGACCCGGTACAGGCGCGACCATTCCAGTGCCGTGCTGGCACCCATCAGCATGGCCAGACCGATCCAGAACCCCAAGCGGGTCGATGAAAACTTTTGGGGACTCGGGTGGGTCTGCATGCCGTCGGTGCGGGACCCGGGGGCACTTGACTGGACGCCACGCAGCCAGCGCGCCAGGCCCGACAACCAACGCATCAGGCCGACCGCAACACACCACCAAACCGAAAGCCCAAACAGGAAGTAGCTGATGTCGGACAGCCACGCCCCGAACTTGCCGGCACGGTTGGCCACAGTACCGGTCGCCCCGGTGGTCGACCAGGCCGCATCCTGCGCAGAGTAACTCACCAACGCCAGCAGCCAAAGCGCCAGCAGGACAAAGCCGATGACCAGCCCGACCTCGCCAGCCAGGCGTCCCAAGCCGATGCGCAATGGCGATTCGTCGTTTCGTGTGGAATTCAGGGTGTTGAGTGAATAGGTCATCAGCAAATTTAACGTGGCACCTTGCGCCGTTCATGGACCAGCACGGAGCCGTCCGCCCGGGTTTCAATGAAACCCTGCTCTTCAAAATCCTTCATGACCCGGCTGACCATCTCACGGGATGCGCCGACCATTTTTGCGATGTCCTGCCGGGAGATCTTGTCGCGGATGACGCGCACATCTTCAGGGCCAGGAACCGGAACACCACTGTCGAGCAGCACATTGGCAACCCGCCCATAGACGCCCAACAGGGCGAGAGATTCGATTTTACGGTCAGCGCTGCGAAGGCGCTGGACCAGACCTTTCATGACCGCCGCGACGGTGGAGGAATTCTCCAGCAGGCAGCGCGTGAAATCTTCGCCGCCGAGCACCAGCGCGTCGGTTTGCACCTCGGCCTCGACGTTGGCGGAATGGGGTTCATGGTCAATCAAGCTCATCTCGCCGATGTGGTCACCGGGGTGCAAGGTTGCCAGGATGACCTCACGAGCCTTGCTGTCCGTCACTACCACGCGGGCGCGCCCGGCCAGAATGATATACAGCGCGTCGGATTTCTTGCCCTGCTCCACGATCAGTTCCCCGCGCCGGAATCGCCGCTTGTCCACGGCGTTGGCCAGCGACTCGGCCTGCGCCTGCGTCAACATGGCAAACAGCGGCACCCGACGGATCAGGTCAAGATTGGTCAACATCGACATCTGATAATCCTTTCAACGCAATGATCCTGGACAGATCGTTTTTATAATCGCCTGGTCTGCGAACAACGCCAGCTTCTGCACTTGTGGCACAAGGCTTGATACGGCGCGGTTCGATCCAAACTGTACACGGGCTTTGGTGCTTCGGCGCCTCCCGGTCCAGACTATTCACAAAGGTTTACCCATATGTCCCCTTCCCGACACGCCAAAGTACTGATTCTCGGTTCCGGTCCCGCTGGTTATTCGGCGGCCGTATATGCCGCGCGCGCCAACCTGAATCCGGTCCTGATCACCGGAATCGCCCAGGGCGGGCAGTTGATGACCACCACCGATGTGGACAACTGGCCCGCAGACGTGCAAGGCGTGCAGGGCCCGGAATTGATGCAGCGCTTCCTGGAACATGCGCAGCGCTTCAATACCGAGGTGCTGTTCGACCACATCAGCGCGGTTGACTTGAGCCGCCGCCCCTTCACATTGACGGGCGACAATGGTGAATACACCTGCGATTCACTGATCATTGCGACCGGCGCATCAGCCAAATACCTGGGGCTGCCATCAGAGACCGCCTTCATGGGCCGTGGCGTTTCGGGCTGCGCGACCTGCGACGGCTTCTTCTACCGCAACGAAATTTGCTGCGTGGTGGGCGGTGGCAATACGGCGGTTGAAGAAGCGCTTTACCTCTCCAACATCGCCAGCAAGGTCTACCTGGTGCACCGACGCGACAAATTCAAGGCTGAAGCAATCCTGATCGACAAAATGATGGAAAAGGTCAAAGCAGGCAAGATCGTGCTCAAGACCTTCCAGACCCTGGATGAAGTGCTGGGTGATTCCACCGGCGTCACCGGCATTCGGCTGAAAAGCACGGTCGACGGCAGCACGCAAGACGTTACGCTCAAGGGTTGCTTCATTGCCATTGGCCACGCGCCGAATACCGAAATTTTTCAAGGCCAGCTGGAAATGGCCGGCGGCTATATCGTCACCCAGTCGGGCTTGAAGGGATTTGCCACCATGACCAGTGTGCCGGGCGTGTTTGCCGCAGGCGACGTGCAGGACCACATCTACCGCCAGGCCATCACCAGTGCAGGTACAGGCTGCATGGCGGCGCTGGACGCGCAGCGGTTTCTCGAACAAGGCTAAGCTGGACTTGCAAATTCCGCGATATAATCCAAGGCTTTGCAGAAATTTGCAAAGAAATCTGGGTTACCGCCACCCATCAATTGGCGAGGTGAGGTTGTGGCACTTTTTCAGTGTGCTGCAACTGTTTAAAGTATCGGAGTGTCCTCATGGCACGCGTATGTGAAGTCACGGGCAAAGGCCCGATGGTCGGGAACAATGTTTCCCATGCCAACAACAAAACCAAGCGCCGGTTCCTGCCGAACCTGCAATACCGTCGTTTTTGGGTCGAAACCGAAAACCGCTGGATTCGTTTGCGCATCTCCAACGCCGGTCTTCGCTTGATCGACAAAAACGGCATTGACGTTGTGCTCGCAGACCTGCGCGCACGTGGTCAAGCTTAAACCCCCATCAACCGACTAAAATTGGAGCAGCACCATGGCCACTAAAGGCGGACGCGAAAAAATCAAGCTGGAATCCACTGCGGGTACTGGCCACTTTTACACCACGAGCAAAAACAAGAAAACCATGCCCGAGAAGATGTTGATCAAGAAATTTGATCCAAAAGCTCGCAAGCATGTGGACTACAAGGAAATGAAACTGAAGTAATTTACTTTCAGCTTTCCAGCAAAAAGCCCGCATCAAGCGGGCTTTTTTTTGGGCGGGACACTGCTGCCCCGTGAATCGGTCAGGGATTGATCACGCTCTGGCAGCGCGCAGTTTGAGAGAGAACTGTTGCAGTGCCGCGATACCGCTGGCCTCGGCACGGTGACACCAGGCTTGCAGATCCGCTGCCAGGTGCTCGCGTGAATGCGAGGTGTTGAGCCAAAGTTGGCGCAACTCTTCGCGCATGGTGACCATTTTGTCGAGCACCGGCGATGCAGCGCGCGCCTGGGCCAGTTGGGATACAGCCGATGCCGGTACTTTGTCCGCGTCGCGGTGCAGCCAGTGCCTGGCCGCATGAATCACGCCTGCGTCTGCACTGCGGGATTTCATGGCCTCAATCTCGTCCCTGAAAGCCCGTCGCAGGTCTTTGGCAAAGCCCGCCATGATTTCATACCGGTTGGAGATCAGCGCTTCGAGGGTCTTCTCGTCAGCGACCGGCCGCACATCTCCAAAAGCCAGTTTTGGCGTGGTTTTCTTGACCTTGGCCAAGCCGACCATTTGCATCAAGCTGATGTACATCCATCCGATGTCAAATTCGTAAGGTTTGACCGACAACTTGGCCGAAGTGGGGTAAGTGTGGTGGTTGTTGTGCAGCTCTTCTCCGGCAATGATGATGCCCCATGGCGAAATGTTGGCACTGGCGTCTGCAGTCTCAAAATTGCGATAGCCCCAGTAGTGGGCCGCACCGTTGATGATGCCGGCCGCCATGATGGGCGTCCAGGCCATTTGAAGCGCCCAGACTGCCAGCCCGGCAGCACCGAACAGGTACAGATTCACGATCATCATGAGCCCGACGCCCTGCCAGGAGAAACGCGTGTACAGATTGTGTTCAATCCAGTCGTTGGGCGTGCCGTGGCCAAAGCGCGCCATGGTTTCAGCATTTTTAGACTCGACCCGGTACAACTCGGCACCTTGAAACAGCACCTTTTTAATGCCATAGACGTGCGGGCTGTGCGGGTCATCGACCTGCTCGCACTTGGCATGGTGTTTACGGTGAATGGCGGCCCATTCCTTGGTGACCTGCCCGGTAGTGAGCCACAGCCAAAGGCGGAAAAAGTGCGAGGCGATCGGGTGCAGGTCAAGTGCGCGGTGCGCCTGATGGCGGTGCAAAAACACCGTCACACTGACCATGGTGATGTGCGTCATCAGCAGGGTAAACAGGACAATCTGCCACCAGGCGAGATCCCACGACCCACGGGCCAGCCATTCAATGGCTGCGCTCACGAGGGCTGAATCTGGCACTGCGAAGTCAGGTACGGTCATATGGTTAGAGTCTTTCTAAGACGTAAATGCGACATGGACAATGGTCGAACAGTTGGCGATTCGCCAGCAGACTTTAGGTCGAGATCTTTCGCCCGAGCTGCACAACCCACTATTTTAATGGGTTTGGGGCAATTTGACTATCTCTATACCGCCGTAAATGGGGCTGAAAATCAAATAAACAGCTAACGCACCGTAAAAATCGTCAAATCAGGCTTTATTTCACGGAAATTTCTAATTTTTTTGCCAAACTGCGGCAAAAAATCCATCCGTTGCATGCCGATGCGGCCACAAACGCAGGTATTTTTGACCCGATTCTCCGCCCGAGCAGAGCGTTTGGGCTCGCTCAACCTTCAACTGGCTAAGGATTTCGCCCGCTTCCAGCGCCGTGAAATCGCTGTGGCCGGCTGTAAACGCATCGGCAATCATTTCGTTTTCCTGCGGCAGCAAACTGCAGGTGGCGTAAACCAGCCGACCACCGGGCTTGAGCAAGCGCGCGGCACTGTCCAGAATGGCGGCCTGGGTGACGGCCATGTCTTCAACCGCTTTCAAGCTTTGCCGCCATTTCAGGTCCGGATTTCGCCGCAAAGTGCCCAAACCAGAGCAAGGTGCGTCCACCAGAACACGGTCGATCTTGCCACTGAGGCGTTTGACGCGGTCGTCGCGCTCATGCGCAATCGCTGCCGGGTGCACGTTTGACAGCCCGCTGCGCGCCAGTCGGGGCTTGAGCGCCTCCAGCCGGTGTGCCGAGGTGTCAAACGCGTACAGACGCCCCGTGCTGCGCATGGCCGCGCCAATGGCCAGCGTCTTGCCGCCGGCCCCGGCACAAAAATCGACCACCATTTCGCCGCGTTTGGCGTCCAGCAGCATGGCCAGCAGTTGGGAGCCCTCGTCCTGCACTTCATAGGCCCCGCGCACAAAACTTTCCAGCTTGTTGAGCACCGGCTTGCCTTGCACGCGCAGCCCCATCGGTGAAAACGGCGTCAAAGTGGACTTGATGCCGGCCTTCGCAAGCTCCTTGTGCACATCCGCGCGCTTGTCCTTGAGCGCGTTGACGCGCAGGTCCAGCGTGCCGGTTTGATTCAAACTCTCAACCAGTGGCCAAAACTCTGCCCCCAGTTGCGCTTTCAAAGCTTCCACCAGCCACTCGGGCAGGTTATGCCGCTGGCGCTCCATCAGATGCGCGACGTCGATCTTGTCGCACTGGTCGAGCCAGTTTTTTTCCTGGTCAGTCAACGCCGCCTTCAAGAAATCCCGCGGCCCGAAGAATCCCAAAATGGCCAGTCGGCGCTCCTTGGCACCGCTGCCGCTGGGTGCAAAGTGGTCGAAAAGCAGCTTTTTACGCAGGACGGTGTAGACGGTTTCGGTCAGGGTGGCGCGCTCGCGCGGCCCTAAACCCCGGTTGACCCGGTAAAAGTTCGCGACGATGGCATCCGTCGGATGGTCAAATTTAAGGGCCAGTCTGACCAGTTCAGCGCAGGCGTCCAGGAGAGCTTTAGGATGCATAGCCTTCGATTGTCCCACGCCCCTGTTTTTCACCCATCAGCCAAACAGCGCTTCTCATTGTGCCGATATCAGCGAAATGATCGGTACGGGCTAA
>JANOMD010000039.1:0-5208 GCA_031420135.1 Rhodoferax sp.
CGCTTGAGTTCGCGCTGGATTAAAGCCATTTTTGCCACAGGTCGCCTCAGTTCTTGAACGGGAAACGGAAGCCAACCAGCAGTGCCTTGCACTCCTCGTCGGTCTTGGCCGTTGTGGTGATGCTGATATTGAGTCCGCGCAAGGCGTCAACCTTGTCGTATTCAATTTCAGGAAAAATGATCTGCTCTTTGACGCCGATGTTGTAGTTGCCACGGCCATCAAACGAGCGACCTGAAATGCCGCGGAAGTCGCGCACACGGGGCAAAGCCACAGTGACGAAACGGTCCAAAAACTCATACATTTGCACGCCACGCAGTGTGACCATGCAGCCAATGGCCTGGTCTTCGCGGATTTTGAAACCGGCAATGGCCTTTTTGGATTTGGTCACCACAGGCTTCTGGCCTGCGATTTTGGTCAGGTCGCCGACGGCGTTGTCCATCACCTTTTTGTCAGCCACCGCTTCACTCACACCCATGTTCAGAGTGATCTTGGAAAGACGGGGGACCTGCATCGGCGAGGTGTAGCCAAATTTGGCGATCAGCTCGGGGGCCAGTTTTTCGCGATAGTGTTGTTGGAGTCGTGCCATTCAATATTACTCCTTAGGCCGCTTTGATTTCTTCGCCGCTGGACTTGTAAACGCGAACGCGTTTGCCGTCAGCCAAAAGCTTGATGCCCACACGATCCGCCTTGCCTGTAGTCGCATTGAAAATGGCGACGTTGGATTGGTGGATCGGCATGGTTTTTTCAACGATGCCGCCCACGGCACCCTTCATTGGATTGGGTTTGGTGTGTTTTTTCACCAGGTTGATGCCCTCGACGACCACATGGGAGTCGTCCTTGCGCAGCGAAATTTTGCCGCGCTTGCCTTTGTCACGCCCGGTCAGGACAATGACGTCGTCGCCTTTGCGAATCTTGTTCATCGCGCTATTCCTTATTGTGACGTTCAGAGAACTTCAGGAGCCAGGGACACAATCTTCATGAACTTCTCGGTACGCAATTCACGCGTCACGGGCCCGAAGATGCGGGTGCCGATTGGCTCCAGCTTGGCATTGAGCAACACAGCCGCATTGCCATCAAATTTGACGAGCGAGCCATCACTGCGGCGGATACCCTTGGCAGTACGAACCACCACCGCGCTGTAAATCTCGCCTTTTTTGACGCGGCCACGCGGAGCAGCTTCCTTGATGCTTACCTTGATAACGTCACCGACACTGGCATAACGGCGCTTGGACCCGCCCAGCACCTTGATGCAAAGGACGGATTTGGCGCCGGTATTGTCGGCAACTTCCAGTCGAGATTCAGTTTGGATCATTTCAATTTTCCCCAACTTGCACTGTTGAGTTTCAAGGACGGATTCGTCTTTGTGCACTTACAGTCAGTCTTGGGCCCGTTGTCCGCACTGTGAACCATTCACAGTGCTTTCATTTGGGCAGATTCGACAGATTCTTTTGCTTTTTCAAGCGAAGCCCTCTATTATGCCGCAAAAATGAAGGAGTCACAAGTCTTTTATGTCGGCATTTGCAAATATTTGTCGCAAAGGCTTGAAAAAGCGGCGACTTGCGGGTCGACGCCGGTCTCCTCACGCAGGATGGTGCCCACCCTCGTGGCGAGCGCTTTGGCCAGTCTTGCGTCCAGAAAAAGAATGCGAGAGCGCCGTGCAAGCACGTCCTCCACGGTACGGGCGTATTCAAATCTTGCCGCAAATCGAACCATTGCCTCGGTCAAACCCGCTGTCAGCTCGGCGTCGGTGCCTGGCATCTCCTGCACCGCCACCGATTCCGCCCCGTAAGAATGCAGCCCTGGCGGCTCACAAATGGAACGCCATCCTCCGGGCACGCCTTGACCACCCAACAAGGTCAAGTGATCGGTAACGCCAGCATCGCAGCGTCGCAGCAGCGCTTTGTCAAAGCACTTTTCCAACACATCCTCGGCCATCGCGCGGTAAGTTGTCCATTTGCCGCCGGTCACTGTCACCAGGCCGCTGCGGCTGACCAAAATCGTGTGTTCACGGCTCAAGCCCTTGGTGTTGTCCCCGTCATCGCCTTGCGGTTTGACCAATGGGCGCAATCCGACCCACATGCTTTTGACATCGGCGCGCACCGGTGCCAACCGTAAATACCGCGCCGACTCGTTCAAGATGAAGTCGACCTCTTCCTTGAACGGCTCCGGTTCACGCGCCAGATTGTCGCGGGGCGTGTCGGTGGTACCCAAAATGACTTTGCCCAACCACGGCACGGCGAACAGCACGCGGCCATCAGCCGTCTTGGGAACCATCAAACCCACATTGGCTTGCAGAAATTCGCGGTCCACCACAAGATGAACCCCCTGACTGGGTGCGACCATGGCCTTGGTCGGCCGACGGCCATCGTTGGGATTGGCCGCGCCGTCTTTTTGACGCAATTCATCGACCCAGACCCCGGTGGCGTTGATCACGCAACGCGATTGCAATTTGATTTGCTGACCCGTTTCTGCATCCTCGCACCGCAGGCCAGCGACCTTCCCGCCGTCAAACAGCAAATCCACCGCCTTGCAATAATTGACCAACAAGGCACCGCGGCTGGCCGCCGTTCGCGCCAGCGTCAGGGCCAGCCGGGCATCGTTGAACTGCCCATCCCAGTATTTGACGCCACCCTTCAAGCCCTGCGGCTGTGCAGTTGGCAAATTTTGCAGGGTTTCTTCGCGATTCAAAAATTCAGTCTTGCCCAGGCCCGCTTTGCCCGCCATGGCGTCGTACATCTTCAAGCCAAGGCCGTAAAACGGCGTTTCCCACCATTGGTAGGACGGCATGATGAAGGGCAACGGCTGAGCCAGATGCGGCGCATTGTTCAAGAGCCGGGTGCGTTCATGAAGCGCTTCACGCACCAGCGCCACCTTACCCTGCGCCAGATAGCGCACGCCACCATGCACCAGCTTGGTGGCCCGCGACGACGTGCCTTTGGCAAAGTCGTAGGACTCGACAAGCACCACGCTGAAGCCCCGCGCGGCCGCGTCCAATGCCACGCCCAGGCCCGTAGCACCGCCGCCCACGATGGCGATATCGTAGGTGTGCGGCTTTGCCAGGCGCGCCAGCAGCTGGTCACGGCAGGTCAGCAAAGGTTTCGATTCCATGCGCATAAATGAAGATTCCCGTTCTTTCAACACCGTGCGCCAGATACCCACGCGTGCCGTGTCGAGCAGTCAGCGCAAAAGGCCGTGCGCAAATTTGCAGACACGGCCTTTTTGCAAAGTTTGCAGAGTGCAGGCCGGACTTTTAGCGCGCCTTGCCGTTTTTCCACGCGGTCAAGAGCGTGTCATAGGCAATTGTTTCGCCCTTGGGTTTCTCATTGGCCAGTTTCTTCCAGGGCGCGCCCTTATCACTCAAGTACTTGTTGGGGTCGCCTTTGGGGTTGAGTTTGGGAGCGCATTTCGCCATGCCCGCCCGTTCCAGGCGCGCCATGACCTGGTCCATTTCTTCGGCGAGATTGTCCATTGCAGCCTGCGGTGTCTTCTCTCCGGTAACGGCTACTGCCACGTTTTTCCACCATAGCTGGGCCAGCTTTGGATAGTCTGGCACGTTGGTGCCTGTCGGCGTCCACGCCACGCGAGCCGGGCTGCGGTAAAACTCCACCAATCCACCGAGTTTGGGCGCCATGTCAGTCATCGCCTTGGACTGAATGTCTGACTCGCGGATAGGCGTCAGGCCGACGATCGTTTTCTTCAGCGACGTTGTCTTGGCGAGGGCACGTCCAGCCCCGCCATAACGCGCATCAGGCTGGTTTTGCCGGCCTGCGTGGCACCCAGCAGCACCGTCACCGCGCCACTGCGGGGCGCGATGCTCATCTCATAAAGCCAGGGCTGCGCCCCCACTCTTTTGCTGATGCTCTCCAGAGACAACTGCATCTCGCGCCCTTGATTATTTGAAGAATTGCAAAAATTTGAATTTTCGGTTTCGACAATTATTGTTCGTTTTGTTTCTTTTAGTCTTAGTATTTACCATAAAACGATTCTTTTTGTTTCGTTTTAGGATGAGTTCCAATCGACAGTCCGATTCCCCTATCAAGATTCAAGAACCAAATGAGCCTCAACCCCAGACAGCTCAAATTGCTGGCAATCGTGCACACCGAGGGCTCGGTCACGGTCGAGCACCTGTCCGACAAGCTGGGCGTGACCCTGCAAACGGTGCGCCGTGATGTGCAACGCTTGACCGACGACGGGCTGCTCACCCGCTTTCACGGCGGGGTGCGGGTGCCAGGCTCCACCATTGAGAACATCGCCCACAACCAGCGTGAAAACCTCAATGCCGACAGCAAATCGCGCATCGCCAAGGCCGTGGCAGCCGCAGTGCCCAATAACTGCTCCCTGATCCTCAACATCGGCACCACCACCGAAGCCATCGCCCGTGCGTTGCTGCGCCACAGCGGCCTGCGGGTCATCACCAACAACTTGAATGTGGCCACCATCCTCAGCGCCAACCCAAAAAGCGAAGTAATTGTGGTGGGCGGCGTGGTGCGCGGGCTGGACCGGGGCATTGTGGGTGAGGCGGCAGTTGACTTCATCCGCCAGTTCAGGGTCGACATAGGCCTGATCGGCATTTCTGGCATCGAAGCGGACGGCACCCTGCGCGACTACGACTACCGCGAAGTCAAGGTCTCACAGACCATCATTGCCCATGCGCGCGAGGTCTGGCTGGCGGCAGACATCAGCAAGTTCAACCGGCCCGCCATGGTCGAGGTGGCCAACCTGTCGCAGATTGACCGGCTGTTCACCGATGCGCCGCCACCCGAGCCTTTTCCCGCGTTGCTGGCGCAGGCGCGCGTGCGCTGTGAGCCTGCGCTGCCTTGACGGCCTCTGCGCATCTTGATCTGTTACAACGCAGCCTTGTCAAACTGATTGAAGCGGTACCCGCATGACCTACCTTCTCGCCCTGGACCAAGGCACCTCCAGCTCCCGCAGCATCGTCTTCAATGCCGACGGCCAGCCCGTGGCCATGGCGCAAAAAGAGCTGACGCAGATCTATCCGCAACCCGGCTGGGTGGAGCACGACCCCGAGGAAATCTGGCGCACCCAGCTCGCCACCGCGCGCGAGGCGCTGGCCAAGGCAGGCATCCAGGCACGGGACGTGCGCGCCCTGGGCATCACCAACCAGCGCGAGACCACGGTGGTGTGGAACCGCGCCACCGGCCTTCCGATCCACCACGCCATCGTCTGGCAGGACCGCCGGGCCGAACC
>JANOMD010000040.1:0-3759 GCA_031420135.1 Rhodoferax sp.
CTCGACACGCTGGGTCGCTCGCACCGGTCCGCATTGGGCAAAAAAGCGCTGGGTTTGGCTTGCAGCGAGACGGCGCGCATTCTGGGGCTGCCCGAGGGTTACCGGGTCGCCGTGGTGCCGGGCTCTGACACCGGTGCGATCGAGATGGCGATGTGGTCGATGCTGGGCGCGCGTGGGGTGGACGTGCTGGAGTGGGAGTCCTTCAGCGCGGGCTGGGTGACCGACATCGTCAAACAGCTCAAATTACCCAACACGAATGTGCTCAAGGCTGACTATGGCGACATCACCGAATTTTCGAAGGTCAACTTTGACAACGACGTGGTGTTCGTGTGGAACGGCACCACCTCGGGCGTGAAAGTGCCGAATGGCGACTGGATTCCGGCTGACCGCAAGGGCTTGACGCTGTGCGATGCGACCTCGGCCGTGTTCGCCATGGAGATGCCTTGGGAGAAGCTGGACGTCATCACCTACTCCTGGCAAAAAGTGCTGGGCGGCGAGGGCGCACATGGCATGTTGATCTTGAGCCCGCGTGCGGTTGAACGCATCGAGGCCTACAACCCGCCGTGGCCGATGCCCAAGGTGTTCCGCATGAAGTCGGGCGGCAAGCTGACCGAAGGTCTGTTCAAGGGCGAGACGATCAACACGCCGTCGATGCTGTGCGTGTCGGATTATCTGGATGCGCTGAAGTGGGCTGAAACCATTGGTGGTGTGAAGGGCACGATTGCGCGCAGCGAAGCCAACCTCAAAGTGGTTGAAGATTTTGTGGCGGCGAATGACTGGATTTCGTTCCTCGCCAAAGATAAAGCCACCCGCTCCAACACCAGCGTTTGCTTGACCTTGAAGGCGACGGAAGAGCAGGTCAAAAAGATGGCCAAGCTTCTGGAAACCGAAGGGGTTGCCTACGACATTGGTGCCTACAAGGATGCACCGGCGGGCCTGCGCATTTGGTGCGGCGCGACGGTGGAGCAGTCTGACTTGAAGGCGCTGATGCCGTGGTTGACATGGGCCTATGGGCAGGCGACGCAGGCCACCCAAGCGGCGACGGTGTAAGGCGCTTATGTACAAAGTCAGAACCTACAACCAGATTTCCGTCAAAGGCCTGGAACGTTTTCCGCGCCAATCCTTTGAAGTTGGCAGCGACATCGGCAGCCCCGATGCCTTCTTGCTGCGAAGCCAGAAACTGCACGGTGTGGATGTGCCCAAATCCCTGCTGGCAGTGGCCCGCGCCGGGGCCGGCACCAACAACGTGCCGATTGGTGATTACAGCAAGCTCGGCGTGGTCGTCTTCAACACACCCGGCGCCAATGCCAACGCGGTGAAAGAGCTGGTGATGGCGGGCATGCTGCTGGCCACGCGTGGCATTTTGCCGGGCATGGCCTATGTGAACTCGCTCACCGACATGGGCGACGCCGCCGCCATGGCCGCCTTGCTGGAAAAAGAAAAATCCCGCTTCGCCGGGGGCGAAATCAAGGGTAAAACGCTGGGCATCGTGGGGCTGGGCGCGATTGGTTCGATGGTGGCCGACATGGCATTGGCCATGGGCATGAAGGTGGTGGGCTTCGACCCCGCGCTGTCGATCGACGCGGCCTGGCGCCTGAGCAACGAAGTCACGCGCATGGAAAACCTACAGGCGCTGCTGTCCCGCTCCGACTACATCAGTCTGCACGTGCCGGCCATGGATGCGACCAAACATCTGATCAACGACGCGGCGCTGGCGCTGATGAAACCCGGTGCCGTGTTGCTCAATTTTGCGCGTGAAACCATTGTGGATTCCGCTGCGGTTTTGCGCAGCTTGAACAACAGCAGGCTGGGCAAGTATGTCTGCGACTTCCCCGAGCCCGCGATGCTGGGCAACCCCAACGTGATTGCCATGCCGCACATTGGCGCCAGTACCGAAGAGTCGGAAGAAAACTGCGCCGTGATGGCGGCCAACCAGTTGATGGACTACCTGCAAAACGGCAACATCCAGAACTCGGTGAACTTTCCCGCCATCAGCATGGGGCGCACGGCGGGTACGGTGCGCATCACGTTCTCGAACGACAACGTGTCGGGCGTGCTGGGTCACGTGCTGTCGGTGCTGGCGGACAAAGAGGTCAACGTCATCGACATGATCAACAAAAGCCGGGGCGAACTGGCCTTTAACATCATCGACGTGGAAAGCCAGCCTGGTGATGATGTCGTTGCAGCCATCGCGGCGGTTGAGCATGTGATCCGGGTGCGGGTGATTTAAGAATTTCAGCTTGAAAATACTCATCGCAGGCGGTGGCATTGGCGGCTTGGCCGCAGCGCTGGCCTGCAGCCAGGCGCGCCACGAAGTTCACCTGTTTGAGAAGGCTGCGCAGTTCGCGGAAGTTGGTGCCGGTGTTCAGCTTGGCCCCAATGCCATGCGGGTGCTGCAAGGCTGGGGGTTGAGGAAGGCCGTCGATGCGGTGGCGGCGTTCCCGGCGCAATTACAGGCGCGCGATGCCACGACGGGTCAGGTTTTAGGCACCCTGCGTCTGGGTGAAATGGCCCTGCAACGCTACGGATTCGCCTATGCCACAGCGCACCGGGCCGACCTGCAAGCTGTTTTGCTGGCTGCCTTGGCGCAATCGCCGGCCTCGTACCTTGGTTTGAACAGTCCGGTTGAGGGGTTTGTCCAAAGGGCGGATTCGATTGAATTGCGGATTGCAGATCAGGCTGGTGTGCAAGGCGATTTGCTGGTCGGCGCCGATGGCTTGTGGAGCAGTGTGCGACAGCAACTCCTGTATGACGGCCCACCGCAACCCACGGGCCACCTGGCCTACCGGGCGTTGGTTCACCAGGCGAGCCTGCCGAACGCATTGCGCTCCATGCAAATCACCGCCTGGCTCGGCCCCGGGATGCATGTTGTTCAGTACCCCGTGCGAGGCGGCGATTGGCTCAACGTGGTGGCCATTGTGGCGGGCAGCATTCAAGGCAATGCCCACGAGGCCGCGTCCGGGTGGGATCATGTTGCCAGCGCCACGACCTTGCGGGCTGCGACCACAGGTATTTGCCCGCCACTGAAAGAATTGATCGACGCTGTTGATGGCTGGCGAACCTGGGCGCTATTTCGACGGCGTCCCATGCGCGGTCCGCACGAGCACGCGCAAAACCGGATTGCACTGCTGGGCGACGCCGCGCACCCCATGTTGCCGTACCTTGCCCAAGGTGCCGGCATGGCGATTGAAGATGCTGCGGAGTTGGGCCGCTGTCTCCTGGCATCAACATCAGCATCAACCAACGCGCCGCAAGCGCTGCAAAGTTATGCGCAGGCCCGTTGGCAACGCAATGCCCGCGTGCAGGCCCGATCCATTCGCAATGGACAGATTTTCCATGCCACCGGCGCGTTGGCATGGGGGCGCAACCTGTCGATGAAGCTGCTGGGAGAGCGGGTGATGGATTTGCCCTGGCTTTACGGCCACTGATCACACGAATGAACACTATAAATAAAGTAGCAAACTATTTATATAACACGAGAGCTAGAGGTATATTTGATGCGATTTTTTCGGGAATTTTGCCTCTGAATGATAAAAATTAACCTGCAGGTTAATTTAAGTTGAGAAATCTCGGCAAGGAACTGCCCGATCCAGCGCGCCTTGCATACCCGCTTGCCTAATGCCGGAATGCCTCTGCAGGCTCCAGCCGCGCCGCGCGCATGGCCGGATAGATGCCTGACAACACGCCGATGATGCCGCCGACCACCGGCGCGAGCATTGGTGCCAGCGGGTCCAGAACTGGCGTCCACACCTGGATCGC
>JANOMD010000041.1:0-4625 GCA_031420135.1 Rhodoferax sp.
CGCAAAGTTTTCCATGAACCTAAGTAACATCATTCCCCTGGACTCGGCTCTGAGCGCAGAAAAGCAAGTGCTGCTCGATGCTGTGAGCGATGTGATGGCGCCGCTGGCGCGGCTGTGTGTGGGCAAGGGTGTCACCATCCAGATGGTCGAGGAACGCCTGCGCATGGCCTTCGTCCATGCCGCACGCATGGCCCATGCCGATCAGCCCTCGAACCGCCTCACCAGCCGCATCAGCGCCAGCACCGGGCTCACGCGCCGCGAAGTGGCACGTCTGGAGAATCAGCCCGCACCAGAGCGTGAAACTCACCGTTCCCCGGTGACCGAGCTGTTCACGCGCTGGCTGGCCGACCCGGCGTTACGCACCCCGGCCGGCAAGCTCCGGCCTTTACTGCGGCAGGGCCCTGCCCCCAGTTTTGAAGCCCTGGCCCAGTCGGTCACCCGTGACGTGCATCCGCGCACGCTGCTTGGCGAGCTGTGCCGCCTGCGGCTGGCCGAGCACGACAGCGCCACCGACACCATCCAGTTGCTGAGCGAGGCGTTTGTGCCGCGCGGCGACTGGGCGCGCATGGTGACTTACCTGGGCGACAACGTCGGCGACCATCTTTGCGCCGCCACAGCCAATGTGCTGGGCGACGGCAAGCAGCATTTCGAACAAGCCATTTTTGCCGACGAGCTGTCGGTGGAATCACTGGACGAGGCCCGCGATCTCATGACGCAGCACTGGCGCAACATGCTCGACCAAATTGCGCCACGGCTTGAAGAGCTGATGGAGGACGACCGCCGCACCGGCCGGGCGCAAAACCAGTGTATGCGCATCGGCCTGTTCAGCTGGTCACAAGCCATGGCAACGACACCAGAATGACCCCTTTTACCTTAATCCGCGTTACCTTAAACCCCAAGGAGAGCATCTCATGAATAAACTACTGACACCTTCTGCAGCCGATGGCATCACCCGCCGCGAAGGACTATTGACCCTGCTGGGCAGTGCCCTGGCACTGGCGGGTTGCGGTGGCGGTGGCGGCAGCGGGGTGGCCGGCGTCAGCAGCGGCGGCACCGGCTCATTCTCGGTAGGGCCCATCACCGGCTTTGGCTCCATTATTCTTAACAGCAATGGCGTGCGGATCGACGACTCAAGCGCCAGCGTCACCGACGACGACGGCAACGACATGCGCGGCAAGCTCAAGCTCGGAATGCTGTGCACGGTGAACGCCTCGGTGGTTGTCGCCGCCCGCGCTACAGCGCAATCGATTGTGGCCAGCGGCGAATTGCAGGGGCGAATTGTGGGCATGCCCGACGCCAGCCAGAAAACGTTTGTGGTGCTCGGGCAGACCGTCAGGGTGACGGGCAGCACCGTCTTCGATGTGTCCTTGCCCACCGGTTTCAGCGGCCTGGCCAACGACACCATTGTCGAAGTGCACGGCGTGCTCGATCCTGCGGCCAATACGATGACCGCGACCTTCATCGAAAAGAAAAACAGCCCGGCCCTGTTCAAGATCCAGGGCCTGGCCAGCAATCATGACGGCATCGCGAAGAAGTTCAATATCGGGTCGATCCGCATCAACTACAGCACCACGACCGATGTGCGCACCGCCCCCGCCAATGGCACGCTGGTCCGCGTACGGCTGACGGCCGTGCTGCCGCCGGCTGCTGCCCCGGCCGAATGGACGGCTACCCGTATTCGTCCGCCCGAAAACGCCAGCGGGGATCGTGACGAAGCCGAAATCGAAGGCAGCATCACGGCCTTCACCTCGCCCACCCAGTTCAGCGTCAGCGGCATCGTGGTCAACGCGAGCTCGGCCCGGTTTGACGATGGCACGGCAGGTCTGGCCGTGGGGGTTCGGGTGGAAGTCAAGGGCCGCGTGAGCGGCGGCGTACTGATTGCCGAGCGGGTCAAGATCGAGGACGGCAATAAGGTCAACAACCTTGAATTCGAGTTGCACGGCACGGCGTCCAACGTCACGGCAACCACGTTCGAGGTGCGCGGCGTGAAAGTCAATTTCTCCGGTACCACCCTGTTCCGCAATGGCAGCGCCGCCAATCTGGTGAATGGCGCCCAGATCGAAGTCAAAGGCGTCGCGTCCAATTCGACCGCCAGCAGCACCAGCATCAACGCGACCCGGATCTCATTCGAGTAACGTCTGCTTCCCTCTCCTTTTGCAGCCTCTCTTGGGCGGGCCTGGCGCCCGCCTCTTTTTTTGTCGCACAAACCGCCGCATGATCATCGTTTATGGCATCCAGTTGGCTGGGGCCACGCAGACCAATCTACTTCGCTATACTTGACCATCTAGATAGTCATAAGACCTGTTAAACACAAATTCAGCCATGCAAGTCAGCGTAGCCCAAATCAAGGCCAAATTCACCGCCATCGCCCAGCAGGCGGATGCGGGAGAAGAGGTCATCATCACGACCCGTGGGAAACCGGCCTACCGCCTGCTGCCTATCATCAACACGCCCTTGCGCATGCCGTTTCCGGACATTACCGCTCTGGCCAGGCAATCCAAGCCCTACAAAACCACGCAGAAGGCCGGTGCCAAGAGCGCTGACACAGGCAGTTTTGTGGCCGACTGGCGCGCTGAAAATGAGCGTTTTTAGCGCACGATATCAGGGAGCGAAATGAGCGAGCGCTTTTAGCCATGGCCGCCAGGGTTTACGTCGACACCAGCGTACTGGTGTCAGCCTTCAGCAATGAGCCTCTTCAACGAGTCGCAATGGCCTTGCTGCAAGCGCCCCAATGGGAACAGGTTTGCGTCAGCGACTGGACCGCGGCCGAATTCACCTGCGCGCTGCAGGCCAAGGTTCTGCGCGGCGAAACGCCGCCTGAGGTGGCACACACCATCGGACAGACCCTCAAAAACCTCATGGCGCAAGGCGCGTTGCATCGCATTGCCGTGCTGCGCGAAGACTATGCCGCCGTGCAACGCACTGTGCCCGGTCTGAACTGCCTGGTACGCGGGGCGGATGCCCTGCACCTGGCTGTAGCGGCGCGCAGCGGCATCACCCACTTTGCCAGCCTGGACAAGACACAGCGGGTTGCGGCTGGGCAATGGCTGGTGGGGATTGAGTGCGTGCCGCCCGCTTAAAATCAGGAGCTATGACTACCACCAAATTCGACGGCGTGACCGCCCACTTGAGCAACGTTACCGTTGCCACCCGAGCCAGCGTCTACTTTGACGGCAAATGCATAAGCCATGGCGTAACGTTGACTGATGGCAGCAAAAAATCGGTTGGCGTGGTTTTGCCGTCCACTCTCACCTTCAACACCGGCGCACCTGAGATCATGGAATGCACGGGCGGCGCGTGCGAGTACAAGCTGGCGGGCAGCGATGCGTGGGTCGCATCGTTGCAGGGGAAAAGTTCAGCATTCCCGGCAATTCCAGGTTCGACATCCGCGTGACTGAGAGTTATCACTACATCTGCCATTTCGGTTGAACACGGAATCGAATCAACATGGCCACTATTCTCCAACACCTCCCCGTCAACCAAAAAGTCGGCATCGCGTTCTCTGGTGGGCTGGACACCAGCGCCGCGCTGCATTGGATGAAACTCAAGGGCGCGATTCCCTACGCCTACACCGCCAACCTGGGCCAGCCGGACGAAGCCGATTACGACGAAATTCCGCGCAAGGCGATGGAATACGGGGCCGAGAAGGCGCGCCTGATTGACTGCCGCAGCCAGCTCGCCACCGAGGGCATTGCGGCGCTGCAAGCCGGGGCGTTTCACATCTCGACCGCTGGCGTGACCTACTTCAACACCACGCCGCTGGGCCGCGCGGTGACGGGCACGATGCTGGTGGCGGCGATGAAGGAAGACGATGTCAACATCTGGGGCGACGGCAGCACTTTCAAGGGCAATGACATCGAGCGTTTTTACCGCTACGGCTTGCTCACCAACCCGGATTTGAAGATCTACAAACCCTGGCTGGATCAGCTGTTCATTGACGAACTCGGTGGCCGCGCCGAAATGTCGGCCTTCATGACCGCTGCGGGTTTTGGCTACAAGATGAGCGCCGAGAAAGCCTATTCGACCGACTCCAACATGCTGGGTGCAACGCACGAGGCCAAAGACCTGGAGCACCTGAACAGCGGCATCAAGATCGTGAACCCGATCATGGGCGTGGCGTTCTGGAAGGACGACGTGCTGGTGAAGGCCGAGCAGGTCAGCGTGCGCTTTGAAGAAGGCCAACCGGTGGCGCTGAATGGCAAAACCTTCGCCAGCACGGTCGAGCTGATTCTGGAAGCCAACCGCATCGGTGGCCGCCATGGCCTGGGGATGAGCGACCAGATTGAAAACCGCATCATCGAAGCCAAGAGCCGTGGCATCTACGAGGCACCAGGGCTGGCTCTGCTGTTCATCGCCTATGAGCGGCTGGTCACGGGCATCCACAACGAAGACACCAACGAGCAGTACCGCGACAACGGCCGCAAGCTCGGCCGCCTGCTGTACCAAGGCCGCTGGTTTGACAGCCAGGCCATCATGCTGAGGGAGACCGCCCAGCGCTGGGTGGCGCGCGCCATCACCGGTGAAGTCACGCTAGAACTGCGCCGTGGCAATGATTACTCGCTGCTCAACACCGAATCCGCCAACCTCACCTACAAGCCCGAGCGCCTGACGATGGAAAAAGGCGA
>JANOMD010000042.1:0-5078 GCA_031420135.1 Rhodoferax sp.
ACATTCGGTGCCGGTGCCCTTTTCAAACCCGGCCAATGTCGATCCCGAGGAAGCGTTTGTTGCCGCTCTTTCAAGCTGTCACATGCTCACCTTTTTGTACCTGGCTGCGCTGGACGGTTACACCGTGGACCGCTATGCCGATGCTGCCAGCGGCATCATGGAAAAAACTGCCAATGGCCGACAGGCGGTGACCCGCGCCACGCTGAACCCAGTGGTCGGGTTCTCGGGGCGCAAAGCGCCCACCGACGTGGCGCTCGCCGACCTGCACCACCGTGCGCATGAAGAGTGCTACATCGCCAATTCCGTCAAGACCGTCATTGACGTTCAGGGGAAATGGGACTACAAGATGGGCTGATTTACGGAATCGCCTTGGAGACATTAATATCACAGGCGATATCAAATTTGTTCAAAATCACGCCTTTCACCCGTCTTTTTTCGAAAAAACTTATTATATTAGCCTCTAGCTCTCGTATTATATAGATAGTTTGCTATTTATATGGGAGCAATTAATCAGGGAATTTATGCAACTCAATTTCATTGCCAACGCCTCGGTGCCGTGTTCCAGCGGGCGAACCATTGCCATGATTGACCCGTCGGACGGCCAACCGTTTGACGAGATTCAACGCTCGGGCGCTGCAGACGTGGACACTGCGGTGCGGGCGGCGCACCAGTGCAAGGGCGCGGTCTGGAGCAAGCTCAGCGGCGCCGAGCGCGGGCGGCTGCTGATGCGACTGAGCCTTGCCGTGACCGAGCACGCCCAGGAACTGGCGCTGATCGAGCAGCGCGACTGTGGCAAGCCGACCCGCCAGGCGCTGGCCGATTCTGCCGCGCTGGCGCGCTATTTCGAGTTCTACGCCGGAGCCTGCGACAAACTGCACGGCGACACCATTCCGTACCTCGATGGCTACAGCGTGTTGACCTGGCGCGAGCCGCACGGCGTGACCGGCCACATCATTCCGTGGAATTACCCGATGCAAATCTTCGGCCGCAGCGTGGGCGGCGCACTGGCAGCCGGCAACGTGTGCGTGGTCAAACCTGCCGAAGACGCCTGCCTGTCGCTGCTGCGAGTGGCGCAACTCGCCGCTGAAGTGGGCTTTCCGGCCGGTGCCATCAACATCATCACGGGGTATGGCCACGAGGTGGGCGACGCACTGGCGCGCCATGCGGGCATCGACCACATCAGCTTTACTGGCAGTCCGAAAGTCGGCACGCTGATTCAACAGGTCGCAGCTGAGCGGCATTGCCCGGTCACACTCGAATTGGGTGGCAAGAGCCCGCAAATCCTGTTTGCCGATGCCGACCTTGACGCCGCCATTGCGGCAGTGATCAATGCGATTGTGCAAAACGCCGGTCAAACCTGCTCGGCCGGGTCCCGCCTGCTGATTGACCAGGCAATTTACGAGCCACTGCTTGAACGGCTGGGCCGCTCGTTCGAAAACCTGCGCGTCGGTCCCGCCACCATGGACCTTGACCTCGGGCCGCTCATCCGCCAAAGCCAACAGCAGCGGGTCTGGGATTTTCTGAGCGACGCCCAGGTGGCCAATATCCCGATGGTGGCACAAGGCCAGATCGTCGAAGAAGCACCCGAAGCCGGTTACTACCAGGCGCCCACGCTGTTGCGTGACGTCCCGATTGCGCACCGCATCGCACAGGAGGAAGTTTTTGGCCCGGTGTTGGCAGCCATGAGTTTCAAGGACGAAGACCACGCCGTTGAATTGGCCAACGCCACCCAGTTTGGGCTGGTTGCCGGCATCTGGACGGCCGACGGTGCGCGCCAGTTCCGCATGGCCAAACGGGTCAGGAGCGGCCAGGTATTCATCAACAATTACGGTGCCGGTGGCGGTGTCGAGCTGCCGTTTGGCGGCGTCAAATCAAGCGGCTACGGGCGCGAAAAGGGCCTCGAGGCGCTGTACGGGTTCACTACACTCAAGACCGTTGCCATCCGGCACGGGTAAACCAGGGGAGGCGGCCACGGCCCGCAAGTGGCCATGTTCCGAAACTGGTAGGCCGTCACAGGTGACAATAGTGCCCATGTCCGAGATTGCCCTTAAAAAACCGGTGCGAACCGTTCCGCTGGTGGACCTGCGTCATGCGGTCCGGCCAACCCCTTTTGCCACTTTTGAGTCGGCCACGCGCATTGCCGCCAATGGCCTGCTGACCGACACGCTGGGGCGCCCATTGCGCGACCTGCGCATCAGCGTCACAGACCGCTGCAATTTTCGCTGCAGCTATTGCATGCCCAAAGAGGTGTTTGACAAGGACTACGCCTATTTGCCGCAGTCGGCGCTGCTCTCCTTCGAAGAAATCACCCGCATCGCCCGGCTCTTTGCGGCGCATGGCGTCCGCAAAATACGGCTTACCGGTGGCGAGCCACTGTTGCGCAAGAACATCGAGGTGCTGATTGAGCAGCTTGCCCAACTGCGCACGGTCGATGGCGAACCGCTGGACCTCACGCTGACCACCAATGGTTCGCTGCTGGCGCGCAAGGCCAAATCGCTCAAGGCAGCAGGCCTGAACCGCGTCACGGTCAGCCTGGATGGCCTGGACGATGCGATCTTTCGCAGCATGAATGATGTTGACTTTCCTGTGGCCGATGTGCTGGCCGGCATTGAAGCCGCGCGGGCTGCCGGATTGGGGCTTGATGCCTCCGGGCGGCTCTGCGGTTTGAAGGTCAACATGGTGGTCAAGCGCGGCACCAATGACGCCGAGATCCTGCCCATGGCCCGGCACTTCAAGGGCACCGGAATCACCCTGCGGTTCATTGAGTACATGGATGTGGGCGCCACCAACGGCTGGCGCATGAATGAAGTGCTGCCCTCCGCCGACGTCGTGCGCCTGATCCACGCCGAGCTGCCTTTGGTGCAACTGGACCCGTGCGCACCCGGTGAGACCGCCGAGCGTTGGGGCTACGCCGACGCATCTGGCCAGCACGACCGCTCCGCCGGCGAGGTGGGCGTGATCAGCAGCGTGACACAGGCGTTTTGCCACGATTGCAACCGTGCCCGGCTGTCAACCGAAGGCAAACTTTACCTGTGCCTGTTTGCAACCCAGGGACATGATCTGCGCACCTTGATCCGCAATGGCGCAAGCGACGCTGATGTTGAATCGGCCATCGGCCACATCTGGGGTGCGCGGGACGACCGGTATTCAGAACTGCGCAGCGCCGCAGACCCAGACACGGGCACGGGCACGGGCGCACGCCGTGTCGAGATGAGCTACATCGGTGGATGACTTGATAGCGCTGAGCGACATCACGGCCATCATCCTCGCAGGCGGGCGCGGCTCCCGCATGGGTGGCGTGGACAAGGGTCTACAGAGCTTCAACGGCACACCGCTGGCTTTGCACACGCTGATGCGGCTGCAAATGCAGCAAGGCGGCCCGCTGGCCCAGGTCATGATCAACGCCAACCGCAATCTTGCCGCCTACGAGGCGTTTGGCATGCCGGTCTGGCCTGACGTGCTGGCCGATTATGCGGGTCCGCTGGCGGGGTTCCTGACCGGCCTGGAGCGCTGCGAAACAGCCTATTTGATGACGGCACCCTGCGACACGCCGCTATTTCCTCTGGACCTGGTTGAAAGGTTGGCAGAGGCCCTGGCCACCGAAGACGCCGACATCGCCATGGTGTCAGCGCCCGAAGTCGACGCTCAAGACCGTCCGGTCATGCGGGCGCAGCCGGTGTTTTGCCTGTTGAAAGCCACGCTGCTGGAAAGCCTGGTGGACTTCACCCACAAGGGCGGGCGAAAAATTGACGGCTGGACCGCATTGCACAAAACGCTGCTGGTGCCGTTCAACCGGGCGACCGACGACCCGCGCGCGTTTTTCAACGCCAATACCATCGTTGAACTTCAATCGCTCGAGCAACCGTAAGGGAGGCGGTCTACGCCATGAAAACGCTAGACCAGATTGCCGCTGAACTGCAAGGCTACGACCCAAACGCCCTTCGCGCCGATGACGTCAACGCCTTCCTTGCGCGCATGGTGGAGCCCGTCCACCAGACCGAGCGGCTGACCATTTTTGATGCGCTGGGACGCGTGCTGGCAGACGATTTGATCTCAACCGCCAACGTACCGGCGCACGACAATTCCGCGATGGACGGGTTTGCGTTTTCGGGCAGCCAACTGTTGCGCGATCAGCCACTTGTGCTGCAAGTTGCAGGAACCGCTTTTGCCGGTGCCCCCTGGCATGCAAAGGTGGGCGCGGGCGAATGCCTGAAAGTCATGACCGGTGCCGTGTTGCCGCAGGGGCTTGACACTGTCGTGCCGCAGGAGTTTGTCAAAACCAGCGGCATTGAGGGCAAACCGTTCATCACCATTGCACCGGGCTTGCTGAAAATCGGTGACAACCGCCGCCTGGCCGGTGAAGACATCCAGGCCGGCCAAGCCGCCCTGCAACGCGGGACGCGGCTGTCCCCGGCCGCGTTGGGGCTGGTGGCCAGCCTGGGGGTTGGCGAACTGACCGTCTGGCGCCAACTGCGGGTGGCGTACTTTTCAACCGGTGACGAAATTCTGAGCCTGGGCGAGCCCGCCCGCGAAGGCGCGGTTTACGACAGCAACCGCTACACCGTGTTCGGGCTGCTTACCCGCCTGGGCGTGCAGATGATTGACATGGGCGTGGTGCGTGACGAGCCAGCGCTGCTGGAGGCGGCCTTCACGCGCGCCGCCGCACAGGCCGACGCGATCATCACCAGCGGCGGGGTCAGCGTGGGCGAAGCCGATCACACCAGGGCGATGATGAAAAAGCTGGCCGGCAGCGCCGGGGGTGTGGCTTTCTGGCGCGTCGCCATGCGTCCCGGCCGACCGATGGCGGTGGGGCGCATTGCCCGCACCAGAACGCACCCGCCGCAGGCCGCTATGGCGAACGCGCCAGAGGCTGCCGTGGCGAACCTGGATGACGCCGCCGTGTTGTTTGGCCTGCCCGGCAATCCGGTGGCGGTGATGGTCACTTTTCTGGCCTTTGTGCGCCCTGCGCTGCTGCGCATGATGGGTTGCCTTGAGGCCACGCCGCCACTGCTTCGGGCGACGAGTTCCGAGGCGATTCGCAAGAAGCCGGGCCGCACCGAATACCAGCGCGGCATCGT
>JANOMD010000043.1:0-2342 GCA_031420135.1 Rhodoferax sp.
ATGGTTGCAATCGGCCAGTCAGGCGCCAGTTCATGGGCCTTGCGCGCGGCCTGCAACATGCCAGCAGCATTGCCCGACGCCTGGGCAAGGCGGGACCCAAGAATAAACAGTCTCGGATCATGTGAATCTGTCTTGCCCAGAATGTTCAGTTTTTTGGCGGCCTGCGGAAGCTGATTCTGAAGGATCAGTTCCTCAATGTTCTTCAATTGCGCAATGAACGCTTCGGCGTTGGAATAGGTGGTCTTCATTCGGGGCAGAGGCCATGTAAGGGTGGTAAGGCAAGCGGTCGCAAGGGTGCAATTTTACCTATGGTGCGCCCTGGCTTTTAATTGCTGACGCGAAACAGCTCCCATTGGTCCGTTGCCTTGACCAAGGTCAAGCCACGGTTGCCACGGAGTTTTTTGCCCTCTGCAGGCGTCAACAAGACTGCTTTGGCGCCGAGCAGCCTGAAATCGAAGCGGTCCGGGTCCAGGTTGACCCTCACCTCGTCCAGCCGCGGGCTCTCAATGGAGTGCGTTGTGCCGGGCGGCTGGGTCTGAAGTGTTAGCAAAAGCCGATGGTATCGGTTGTGGACCACTGTGTGGCGGTGCTCTGGATCGAGCGCCGCCCAGAGGCTTTTTTGCGGATAGTAGAAAACCGTGTTGACAACATGGATGCCGGCACCGGGCAGCGCTACGGCCCACGCCCGTTCACCAATGACCGCAACTGCAGGCGACGGACTATTGTGGTCGATTGCCGATATCTCTTTGCGTAACTCATCGCTGGCAACCAGTTGGTTGGTCGCCACGCCCAAAGGGTTAAAAGGAAGCGATGCGCCCAAAGTCCAGACCAGACAAATGCAAACGACCCAAACATGGCGCTGGGCCAAGAGAGCGTAACTCGCCAATCCGATCGCGGCGAAAGTCATCAAAGCATAGCTGGGGGGTACCATTTGCGAAATAGCCACAGGCAGCTTGCTGAACAACCATGCGATGTGAACCATCACAAGTATCGAAAACGTGGCGAAGCCTGACTTCCATGGGATTGACTGGTAGCTCAGCGTTTGGTGTGTGGGAGACATCAACCATGCCAGGACGAATATTTGGGCAATGCCCAGGGTCAGGTCGATTCGGTAGGAGGTTGTAAACCCCAGCAGGGAGAAGCGGGAAAATTGCGCATTGAAGCCTATGAAAGCAAAGGCAAGTATGAAGACGGTGACCGCCAGGAGTGCGCCGATGACCGGATCCAATTTACGCAGCGCAACGCTGCGGGTCACGATGGCGGGCACCGCTGCCCACAACAGAAAAAGAAACGACCCCGCGTCGCTTGGGGCGATGATGTCTGAGGTGGCGTAAATGGTCGCGGGGCTGAGCCACCCTTTGATCAGGAACCACGGGTCAATGTCGCCGCCGACCTCAAGACTCCTGCCGCCTGGATAAACGGTGGACCGGATGGCGGCAACGGCGTCATGGGCAGCTAGCCACCAGCTACCAAGAATCGCAACTGCCACCAAGGTTGCCACAGCGATAGCGAGCCATTGAGACACGCCAAAGTTGAGTCGTCGCCGCTCGGTCCACACCCAAGCCAACGATAGAGGCACCAACAGATACGTTAGTTTTATTTGCCACGAAGGATAAAGCACCAACCCGAAGCCTGCCAATGCCCAGCCGAGCAGCATGCCAAAAAGCGAGGCGTGCCAAAACTTCTGGCGCAGGAAGATTTGTTGCCAAGCCAGCACTGCGACTGCGGCAAAAAAAGCGGTGTAAGCAGGCCACCCGGAAAAAACGACGGAGTAAGGCGATGCCGCGCCGGTCAGTGACAGCGCCGCTGCGGTGCGCCACTCCAGATTGAATGATTGAATCAATACCAGCCACAGTGCACCAAAGCAGGCGAAAAACGGAAACCACCAGTACCAGGAAAGCGCCTTACGCAGGTCAAAAATGAAGAATCCCCAGGTCGCGGGTTTTGCCACAGAGGACAGGTGGGCGACAGGCACCCCAGTCATGCCAATGACCATCATGTTTTGGCCATCTGTGCCTAAAAGCCGGTTGCTGACCGGATATGGTGGCAGGTGAGAAGCCTGGCTGATGGCAAGCGGCGTCAGTACCTCCCATTCATCACTTCGAATCGCACGGTCTTTGCCCAACCAGGGCAATGCGCTGTGCTCGATAAAGGGTGACCCTTTGAGTGCCAGCGCAAGTGAGGACCCTGTCCACCCTGCGCCAACCAGCAGTAAAAAAGACAAAAGCAAAGAAACCCCGAAGAGTGATTTCCATGGTCGGGCTTCGCTCTTTGTGATGAACGAATAGATCACTACACAGGCAGGCAATGCCAACGCGAGGGAAAGGGCAACCAATTGCCAG
>JANOMD010000044.1:0-4409 GCA_031420135.1 Rhodoferax sp.
CTTCGGCCCGCGATGAAGCACGACGGCACATCTATCGCGCGGCCGGAAAAAAGTCTCAAATCTGCGCTCAACACCTCGCTGGTTGAACAGCGATACCAGTTCAGCGCGCCCTGAAATCCGCTGCGGGCGAACGCGGCGCTGTAAGCGGCCAGTTCATCGTCTGGCAGCCAGTGGCAATCTGAAATTTCAGCGGCCGAAGGCATTTCGTGTGCGACGGTTTCTGCCATGCCCTCGTGCAAATCCATCAGATAGTAGGTGGGCATTCTGGCCAGTTCAAGGGCGGTGCTGGCAGCCAGTTTGAATGGCTTGTTCGGCTTCCAGTCCGCGCTTTTTTGATGGTAATAGGCGCGCAGAAAATTGTGGATGCCCTGCGGGCAAAAGCGCATGTTGGCATCCGCCTCGCGGCTCGAGTAGTACCACTGGTAATGTTTGCGCGGGCGTTGCAGCTCCGCCAGTTCAGCGTGCAAGTCCGTGCTGAAGCCAGCGGCGCCCGCTGTAGCGGCCAGCGGCTGGGCTGAATCACTGTGCAACCGATTTTCTGGTTCGTTCGCCAAGCCATCGCCCAATTCATTTTCAGCAGTGTTGAACGGCAGTTTGGGTGGCCCGGCAAACGGCGCGCTCATCATCACCACCGATTTGAAAACATCCGGCCGAATCAGGGCGCACCAGGCGGCGACCGGGGAGCCAAAATCATGCCCGATCACCGCAGCAACCTCGTCCCAACCCATGGCCTTGACCAGCAGCAACGCGTCCTGCACGAGATTGAGCGGGCGCGACGCGGCAACGTCGCCGTCATAGCGGCCATCCCACCCGCTGGTGCGACCGTAACCACGCTGGTCCGGTGCGATGACGTGGTAGCCAGCCCGCGCCAGCGGCAGCATCACCTTGCGCCAGCTATACGCCAGCTCCGGGAACCCGTGCAGCAACAACACACGGCCTTTGCAATCCTGGCCGGCCAGCTCAAATCCGGCTTCAAGCACGTGCATGGCCAGGCCGTTGATGCCACTCACCATGCGCGAGCGAATGCCCTGTGCCATACCGGGCCATTCGGGAGGATTCTGCCAAGTCATTTCGTAAACTCCAATGTTCTTCGAGGCCAACCCACGCGCCCAAACCAGGCGCCGCCGGCAATCGCCCAGGCATTCAGGCTGGGGGGTGCGGGAAAAAACGCCGCCCACAGTTTGAGCAGCGTGCGCGCAATCGGCGCTTCAAGCAGCAGTCGGGTTCTGGGGTCCATGACAGCAGCTTTCAGGACACCGGTGCTGGCACCAGCTTGGGCGCTACCGCTGCCTCCTTGATGGGCAGGTGAATCAGCGCAGCGCCCACTGCCAGAATAATGTCGATGTACCAGACCCAGTCAAAACTGCCGGTGGCATCGAATATCTTCCCGCCCAGATAAGCGCCAAAAAATCCGCCGACCTGATGCGTCAACATGACGATGCCAAACAGCGTGGCCAGGTTGGCGGTGCCGAAAAACTTGGCAACCAGACCGGCCGTCGGTGGCACGGTGGACAAAAACGTCAAACCCATCACCGCCGCAAAGGTCAACATCACCGGGCCGGTTTTGGGTGCCAGCAAAAATACCATGACAGCAATCGCCCGCACCGTGTAAACCATGGACAGCAGAGACTTCATCCGCCACCGGCCCATGGCCCAACCCATCGTCAGGCTGCCAATGATGTTGAACAGCCCCAGCATCGCCAGTGACCAGGCGCCCCACTGCGTTGGCAGCCCGCAAGCGGCCACCACGCCGGGCAGATGGGTGCCCAGAAACGCCACGTGAAAGCCGCAGACAAAAAAACCGCCACCGAGCATCAAATAGCTGGGGTGCTTCAGCGCAGCCTTGATGGCATGCATCGCGCTGACGGGTTTTTGGGGGATGCCCATGGCGTTGGTCCCGGTTCTCACGAACTGGAAATTACCTCTGAAAACCAGCGCCGCAGGTATCGCCAGAAGCACAAACATTGCGAGGACCTGCATAGCGCTGAACCAGCCGATGCCAACCAGCAGGGCGCCGGCAATGGGCGCCATCATGAACTGCCCGAATGACCCACCGGCATTCACGACCCCGATGGCGACACCCTGCTTTTCAAGCGGGATCATGCGGGCGGTGGCGCCCATCAGGACCGCAGGCCCGGCAATGCCGGCGCCACCGGCCGCCAGCACGCCGATGGCAAGAATCAGCCCTGCTGTGCTGGTCATGTAAGGGGTCATGAAGGTCCCGACCGCAACCAGGGCAATGCCGACCAGCAGCACCCGCGTGGCGCCATACCGGTCGGCGTAGGCCCCTGCGAACGGCTGCGTCAAACCCCAGAAAATCTGGCCAAAAGCAAACGCCAGACTGATACTGGCCAGCCCCAATCCTGTCGAAGTGTTGAGCGAACTCAAAAACAGCCCCATCGACTGGCGCGTGCCCATGGTCAGGCCAAACACGCAGGAAGCGGCCAACAGCACCAGCCACAGCGCATGGTGTTTGGTGCTGCCTGAACCCGATCCGCTGGCAGTTTTTTCAGACATCGGCAGTCCGCGAAGAAAGGGGCATCAAAAGCGCAAGCGATTGATTGATCAGCGCCTGCAGTGCCGCCACCCGCTGGACACCCAAGGTTTGATCGAGGCCTAGCTGCGCGGACTTCCAATGCCGCTGCGCCACGGCACGTTTGTTGCGGCCCGCCTCGGTGATGGTCACGCAACGGCTGCGGCCATCACTGCCATCGGTCAAAGCAACCCAGCCCGCCGCAATCAGCGGTTTCAGGTTGCGCGTCAACGTGGACGGCTCCATCGTCATGGCGCTTGCCAGATCACCAGGTCGAACTGGCCCCAGCCTGACAATATGGGCCAGGAGCGAATACTGCGTTGTCTTGAGCCCGCACTTGGCCAATTCCAGGTCATAGTGCTGCGACACCCGGCGCATCAGCTGGCGCAACTGAAAATGCGTGCATCCCCGAGGCTGCTCTGGTGTTGCGGATTGCATTGCGGTCGTCCTGGCAGGTAACATTGATTTTTATTGTAGCTGCAATGTTTGCATATACAATATTTTTTTCAATGGAGGCAGACTGACCATGACAGAACACGGCACAACCCAATCCAACCCGCTTGATGCCTGGATGGCCGAAGAGGCCGAAATTCTCCGTCGGCTGAAAAACGGCTCCGGTTATGGCGTGGCCCAACCGGGTCAAACCGCCGGCAAAACCGGGCTGGAAATGATGCAGGCGATGCTCAACGCTGAATTTCCGGCGCCTACCATCGCCGAATCGCTGGACTTCCTGCTGGTCGAAATCAGCCCTGGCCGCGCCGTGTTTCAAGGCACGCCTGGCGCTGGGCACCTGAACCCAATGGGCGGCGTCCACGGTGGCTGGTACGCCACGCTGCTGGATTCCGCGATGGGTTGCGCCGTCCACACCATGCTGCCGGTCGGGCGTTCCTACACCACGGCCGAATTGAGCGTGAATCTGGTCAAGGCAATCAGCCCGAAGGTGCAGCGCGTGCGCGCCATTGGGACGGTCATTCACTGCGGGCGGCAACTCGCCACCGCAGAGGCGCGCCTGGTCGGGCCAGATGGCACCCTGTACGCGCATGCCACGACGACATGCCTGGTCTTCGAAATGCGTGATGCATGAGACAACCCGTCACGCTTTCGGCTTGAGCAGCGCCAGTGACAGCGAGGAATTCCAGAAGCAGGCCAGGACGCTGTTTGAGGGCAAACGAGGCCCACAGCCGGTGACCCCTCACAGCGCACCGGACCGGCTGTATGGCGAAATCGGACGCCTGAAGATGGAGCTCGACTGGCTCAAAAAAAAGTCCGGGATCAGCCTGCCATGATGCGTCACAGCTGAATCGACAAAGAAGACAAGGCCGCTTTGACCTGGCAATGCGCTCTGGCCGGCGTGTCGCGTGCCACGGTCTATGCACGGCAAAAGCCAAAACCGATCGTGCAAGACGATAAGCGGCTCTTGCGCCTGATCGACGCGAAATACACCCGCCACCCGTTTTACGGCAGCCGCAAGATGGTGGTGTACCTGGGGCGGTGCGGCTACAGCGTCAACCGCAAACGGGTCCAGCGACGCGAAGCCATCGGGATGTACGGGTGTCAAGTGCCCAGACCTGGTTGGACCGGGTGATCGGCAGCTTGCGCAGCTGTGGAGGTAGATCTTGTGGCCCGGCACCCGTTTGCTGGTGCCAGCTCGGCGCTAGCAGCTAGATGCCCATGCGCAGCATGACCTCGCCGATGTGGCGTGGATGCATAACCACTTATTTGGAATGGTTGACTAAATTAGTCAGGCATTGAAGTCGATTGTTGACTAATATTGTCAACTATTCTGATCGCAGTCGAAAGGCAAAAAGTCATGGCAATCACTTTGACCGAAAAAGCAGCAAAAAAAATTCAATCGCAGTTGGCGAAAAACGGCAGC
>JANOMD010000045.1:0-2062 GCA_031420135.1 Rhodoferax sp.
CTGGCGCTGGACGCAGAAGGCGGGGCCTGGGTCGTCTGCGTTGGCAGCAACCGCGTCTATCGCATCGCGCCAGACGGAAAGAAATTGACCGTGATTGACGATGCTGACCCTGCCACCGCGAAACAGCTTGAGGCGGCTTTCGTGGCGGGCACGCTGGACCGGCCCCAGTTGTCTGCGGCTCGGGGGCGAAGGCTGCGCAATGTGACCAGCCTGGCGTTTGGCGGCGCTGACCTTCGCACGGTCTACATGGGCTGCCTGGCCGGTGACTCGCTGGCCACCTTCCGCTCGCCGGTCGCGGGGGTGCAGCCGGTGCATTGGAACTGGCCATGAGCAGCAACATGATTCTGCTGGAGAGCGTTTTGCAAGCGCTGCTGACCAGCCTGCTGGTGGGTGGAATCTATGGTTTGTTGTGCGTTGGCCTTGGGCTGATTTTCAGCGTCATGCGGGTGATCAACTTTGCCCAGGGTGAGTTCATGATGATTGGCATGTACGCCTCGCTCTTGTTTTTTGATATGTTCGGCTTCGGTCGAGTGCTGGGAGACTGGGGAGGGCTGGCCGCGAGCGCTCTGGCTGCGGGTGCTGCGCTGTACCTGTTTGCATCGCTGCTGCACCCGGCTCTGCTGGCACGGGTCACGGGGTCCCGCGTGACCGGCACCGAGGGCGATGGCCACTACCCGCAGTTGACCCTGACCTTGGGTCTGTCACTGGTACTGGCCAATGGCGGCCTGGTCTTGTTTGGCTCTTCCCCCCAGACCATCCGCACGGCGCTGTCGTCATCGGCCTGGACGATTGGCCCGCTGGTCGGTGACGATGGCTTGCTTTTTGTCAACAAGGCGCGCGCGCTGGCTTTTGTGGTCACCGCGGTCGTGGTCGCCGTCGTCGCGCTGTTCATCACGCGCACCCGCTCCGGCAAGATACTGCGCGCGGCTGCGGACAACGCCGAAGCTGCCACGTACATGGGCATTGACGTGACGCGCGCACATCGCTTTGCGTTCGCTTTGGGCGCTGCCGTGACCGGCATTGCGGGTGGCCTGATCGCGTCGTACTACCCGTTTCAGCCGTATGTCGGGGTGGAGTTTGTCGTGATCATGTATGCCGGGGTCGTGCTGGGCGGCATGGGCAGCATCAAGGGTGCTTTCTGGGGCGGGCTGATCATCGGCCTGGTGCAGCAAATGTCCACCCTGGTGCTGCCAGTGCAACTGCAAAACTCGGCCATTTTTGTGGTTTTCCTGTTGGTGATGTTGCTGCGCCCGCAAGGACTGTTTGGAAAGAACATTGACCGTGCCTGAAGCCAACATGAGTGCAAAAGCGGGCCGGCCGTTGTGGTTGACATTGGGCCTGGCCGCGCTCTATTTGGGCTTGGCGGCAGTGATCGGCAATCCCTACATCCTGTTGATCATGACGCTGGTGCCGATTTGGGCCACGGTGGGCGTGTCGTGGAACGTCTTCAGTGGCTACTCGGGATTGCTGTCTTTCGGCCACGCGGCATTTTTTGGGTTGGGTGCCTACACCGTTGCCGTTGCGTTTGCCAACTTCGGACTGTCGCCCTGGATTGGCATCGTCGCCGCCGCAGGCGTGGGTGCACTGGCGGGTGCGATGGTGGGCATTCCGACATTCCGTCTGCGCGGTGTCTATTTCAGCCTGGCGATGCTGGCCTACCCGCTGGCGCTGCTGTATGTGTTTGAATGGCTTGGCCTGCAAGAAGTGGCGCTGCCCCTGAAGCGCGAGGGTGCTGCGCTCTACATGCAGTTTGCCGATCAGCGGGTCTATGTGTTGATTGCAACCGCCATGCTGGTTACAGCGTTGCTGGTCAATTTGTGGATTGCGCGTTCCCGCTTTGGCCTGTCTCTGCTGGCCATCAAACAAAACGAGCTGGCTGCAGAGGCCGCCGGCATCAACCCCTTTCAATGGAAGCTGCAGGCACTGGTGCTTTCTGGTGCGATCGCCGCCATGGCCGGTGGACTGTATGCGGTGGTGCTGGTGATCGTCACGCCGCACTCGGTGTTCGGCATGCTGGTGTCGGCACAGGCGCTTATTTTTACCATGTTCGGCGGCGTGGGTC
>JANOMD010000046.1:0-4154 GCA_031420135.1 Rhodoferax sp.
GGCACCCAATCCTGGTACATGGGCGCCAACATCCCCGGTAAGCCACGCGTGTTCCTGCCCTACATTGGCGGCCTGGGTACCTACACCAACATCTGCAATGAAGTAGTAGCAGATGGCTACCGTGGCTTCAAGCTTGAAGGCGGCCAAGCCTCTTACAGTTCCAGTTCCAGCCATTCCAGTCCTTCCGGACAGCCTTTGCACACCGCCTGACACTCACATCAAGGAACCCACCATGGCACGATTTACTGACAGGGTTTACCTGATTTCCGGCGGCGCACGCGGCCTTGGCGAGGCGCAGGCGCGGGGGATCATCGCCGAAGGCGGCAAAGTGGTCATTGGCGATGTGCTGGTGGACGACGGCGAAAAATTGGCGCGCGCGCTGGGTGCAGCGTGTACGTTCCAGCCGCTTGACGTAACCAGCGAAGTGCAATGGGCTGACGCAGTGGCCGTGGCCGAAAAAATCGGCAAACTCTGCGGCCTGGTCAACAACGCGGGTGTTTACACGCCGGTATCCATCACTGACACCGACACCGCCCAGTTCGAGCGCCATACCCGCGTCAATCAGCTGGGCACCTTTCTGGGCATGCGCGCGGTAGTGCCCGCTTTTGAACGCGCTGGCGGCGGCGCCATCGTCAACATGTCGTCCACGGTGGCCCTGCGCAGCGCACCGAACGCCATTGCCTACACCGCAACCAAATGGGCGGTGCGTGGCATGACCAAAGCCGCTGCGCTTGAACTTGCTGGCAAAAACATCCGCGTCAACTCGGTGCATCCTGGCCCCATCGACACCGACATGCTCAATGTGCGCAGCCGCGAGGAAAACCTGCGACGCGTTCAACAGGTGCCGATGAAGCGCCTGGGCACCAAGGAAGAGATTGCCGGACTGGTGATGTTTCTGCTGTCTGATGAAAGCCGCTACATGACCGGCTCCGAAGTGGCAATGGATGGGGGCGCTGCCCTGTAATGCTCAAGGGAAAACACCTATTAGATGAACTTACTGGCGCATACGAAAAAGATACTGAATGGTACAATTTTCGAACTTTAAAATTAAATTTCGAAAATACGAAATGTCAATTTGGACTGACATCGTTAACCACCGCACGCCAATAGCGCAGTGCATCACCTTGGAGACATCATGAAAACTATTCAAGCTAAACGCGTCCCGGAACATTCACTGACAGGGTCAACCATCAGCATGACCCGCCTGGCGGCCAAGATGTCGATGGCACTGGCACTCACCGGCTTTTCAATCGGCGCCATGGCGCAGTTTGAGTCTGCAGCAGACGGCGTCTACAAAGACCGCATTGACTGGGGCGTGATGATGGACTTGAGTGGCCCTGCCTCTGCGTCACAGAGCGTTTGGGCGAGTGGCTTTCAGGCCTACATGCGCAAGCTCAATGAAACCGGCGGCGTCAATGGCCGCAAGATCAACGTGCTGGCGGAAGATAGCCGTTTCAACCCTGCGCAGGACAAGATCAATTACGAAAAACTGGTGGGCCAGACCCCCGTGCTCGGGATCTCGGGCATGGGTTCATCAAGCTCCCAGGTATCGCTGGCACCCACCATCCGGGCAGGCAAGATACCGATTGTCGGAACCTACACCAGCACCAAACCGTTGTCCGAACCCGTCTCTCCGCTAGTCTATGGCGGTTTTTGCGGTTATCCCCAAATGGCACAAACCGGTGTGGGCTATTACACCGAGCAACTCAAGCTGAAAGCACCCAAGGTCATGGTGGTGTCGATTGAAAGCGCTGGTGGCGTCGAATACGCCCAAATGGTCGCCGCAGCAGCAGCCAAGCTCGGGGGGACTTCCAGTCTGGTGACGATGAAGATCACTGCCGCCGACGTGACCCCGCAGGTGCTGGAAATCATTGCCCAGAAGCCCGATTTCATCACCATCTATGGTGTTCCCAACACTGCGATCCTGACTATGAAGGCGATGCAGCAATACGGCCTGAAGATCCCGGCTTTTGGCATCTCGTACCTGCTGGCACCCCAAATCTACACAGCCATGGGGCCAGAAGCCGGAGCGAACTACAACGTCGTGAGTTGCTTCACACCCGGAGGCACCGACCAGACGCCAGGCAGCCGCGAAATGATGGCAGCGGCTGACAAGTACAACCACGGCGCGATCAAGGAAGACATCAATTACGTGGCGGGATGGGTCGTCGGCCAGATGGCCGCTGAAGCCATCGCCAAGACTGGTGCTGAGCCAACCCGCGCCAAACTGGTTGAGTCCATGAACAAGGGCTTTACGGTGGACACCAAGGGGCTATCCGCACCCATCACGTACACCGCAGACAATAAAACCGGCCCAGTCGCGTTTCGCATGATCGGGTATGACTTCGCTGCCAAGAAGTACAAGCCTTTTGGTGAGTTCGCAGATTACCTGAAGTACACCAAGTAACGCCAAAGTCTGCGCTTGGGACACTGATCCAACACCTCAATCCATACTTAAACAAAGGTTCACAATGTTCGCCCAAGTATTGTTCAGCGGTCTGGCCTTGGGCAGCATCTATGGATTGGTGGCCCTCGGATTTGCGGTGGTCTTCAAGGCCACTGACGTATTCAACTTTGCACAGGGCATGTTTGTGGTCTGCGGCGCATTTTTCGCCGTAACCGCAATCACCATTTTGGGTCTGCCGTTTCCACTGGCCATTGCAGCCATCGTCGTCAGTTGCGCGGCCTTGGGTGTGGTTGTTCATGTGCTGTTGATCCAGCCTTTGGCCGGACGCCCGATCTTGTCGGTAATCATGCTGACCATTGCACTGTCCATCGTGTTGCGTGCAATAGTTGAGATCAGTTACGGGCCGCAAGGGCGCACCCTGGTGACGCCGCTGCCTGCCAGCATTTTCCTGATTGGCGGCGTGCGGATTTCTCAACTGCATCTGGTCGCGGCATTGGTTAGCTGGGCCTGCATGGCGGGATTCTTTGCCTTCTTTCGGTTCACCCCGGTCGGCCTCTTGATGCGGGCCACCGCTGACAACCACGAAGCTGCGGTAGTCTCTGGTGTCAACGTCAATGTGATGAACCGGATGGCCTGGGCAATCGGCAGCGTGTTGGCGGGCATAGGTGGCCTGTTTTTGGGCCAGCTTCAAATTGTTTCCACGGAGCTGGAAAGCATAGGACTGCTGGCCGTGCCGGCAGTAGTGATCGGTGGCATGCAGAGCATTCCTGGCGCCATCATTGGCGGGCTGTTGGTGGGCCTCATTGAGCAATTTGCCGCCACCTATATATCGCCCAAATCGAGCGACATTCTGATTTATGTCTTGTTGATGCTGATCCTGATGGTTCGCCCTTGGGGCCTGTTTGGCCAGCGCGAACTCGGGCGCGTGTAAAGCGCATTGGCGCCGCGTGCCTGAACGACCCCCAATTTTCATGACATCCACTGCATCCACACCCGTGCCCGGAATTCCGGGCACGACGGGGAAAAAATCCTGGCGCTGGGTTTGGCTAATCGCCGTAGTCGCGCTGCTTTGTTACGTGCCGGTGGTGCTGACAGATCGGGCAATTTTTGGCTTTCGGCTGTCCAACATGCAGTTGCTCAACTTGGGTCTAAGCCAGGTCAACCTGATGCTGATCGCCATGCTGGGCGCTTTGTCTCTCAACTATTTGACGGGCTGCGCAGGGTTGATTTCAATCGGCCACGCCGCGTTTTATGCCGTAGGCGCGATGACCGCTGCCATCACCGGCTCGCAATGGGGTTGGCCATTTCCGCTGGTATTGGTGGCAGCAGGTGTTGCGGGCGCACTGGCCGGGGTATTGGCCGGCCTGCCATCACTTCGCGTGCGCGGCCTGTACTTTGTGCTGTCGACCTTCGCCGTGCATTACATCGTGGTGTTCGTGTTCATGGAGTACCAGTTCAAATTCTTTGACGTGGTCGGCGTTCCCTACAAACCCGCCACCCTTGGGCCGATCGATTTGAATACGCCCATGCGTTGGTATTTCTTCCTGCTGCCAGTGGTAGCGCTGGTTTACTGGCTGCTCAGCAACAGCATGCGCACACGCGAGGGCCGTGCCATGATGGCCATGCGCGACCACGAACTGGCCACCACTTCGGCCGGCGTTGACGTGCGCTACCTGCGCCTCAAAGCCTTTGGGTTTAGTTCTGCCATCGCCGCCATGGCGGGCGCTCTGTACGCCTATTTCCTGAC
>JANOMD010000047.1:0-1507 GCA_031420135.1 Rhodoferax sp.
AAGCAGCAACAAAATACTGTACAAAATAACAGTATTTATGCAGAATTGGGTATGAATGAAAAACCGCCTTCCAGCTCCAGCCCGGCGAGCCACATTGCCGTCTTCCAAGAAACCGCCATCCGCCGTGTCTGGCACAACGAGGAATGGTGGTTTTCAGTGGTGGATGTTTGCGCCATCCTGACCGAAAGCTTGGATGCCGGGGCTTACTGGCGCAAACTCAAACAGCGGCTTAATGCGGAGGGCAGCCAACCCGTGACGTTTTGTCACGGGTTGAAGCTCCAAGCCCCGGACGGGAAACAGCGCGAGACTGACTGCGCCAACACCGAAGGCCTGTTCCGCATCATCCAGTCCATCCCGTCACCCAAGGCCGAGCCCTTCAAGCGCTGGCTGGCACAGGTGGGCTATGAGCGGGTGAAAGAAATTGAAAACCCCGAACTGGCCAGCACCCGCGCCCGGGAGCTGTACCAGGCCAAAGGCTACCCGCAGGCGTGGATTGAAAAGCGGCTGCGTTCCATATCTGTGCGCGGGGAGCTCACCGACGAATGGAAGGCACGGGGTGTGGCGCAAGGCCGTGAATATTCCATCCTGACCGCAGAAATCGCCCGCGCCACCTTTGGCGTGACACCCGCAGAGCACAGCCAGCTCAAAGGCCTTGATGTCGTGAAAACGGGCAACAACCTGCGCGATCACATGACCGATCTGGAACTGATCTTCACCATGCTGGGTGAAGCCAGCACCACTGAGATCGCCCGGCGCAGCGATGCCCTGGGTTTTGTTGAGAACCGCACATCGGCGAAACAGGGTGGCACCATCGCAGGCAATGCCCGTAAAGCGTTGGAGGCCAAAACGGGTAAGAAGGTGGTGAGTAAGGCCAACTACCTGACAGCGCCAAGCATCCTGGATCTGCTTGCGGACACTGTTCCACCCCAGACCGCCAAACCCAAAGTCCGTACCCGCGCTAAACCACCCAAGGGCAACGAAGCGTGAAGATCAAAACCCTCAGGCAAGCAGTAAAACAACATTGAATTGATAAACCCTCCAACATGCGCACCGCCCAAGACCTCCTCGCCGAACTCGACTGGATTGCCCAAGGGGGCCTTTCGTCGCATTGGCTCCACCGACCAGCGCTGCGTAGATGACGACTTGTGGGTGCTGCGTGGCACCAGCCAACCTTTGATGGGGCCGGACATGGCGCCGGCGATTGCGCGCTTTGGTCAACCCGCAGGCCGAAGAACTGGCTTGGCCAGCCTGGGCACGCCCGGCTCACGCATGCGCAACCCGGCGATTGCTGCGGTGCTGCACGAAATCAACTGGGCAGAAACCAAAGGTTCTGGCATACGCACCATGCGCCGTCTGGCGGGGGATGAGCGGGGTGAACTATTTGTCGATTGTTGGCGCAGCTGACAAAGTGCTTTTAATATCACCCGCGATATGAAAATTATTTCAATGGGCAGTTTTCGGTAAAAAAACCGGAGAAATATGCCTCTAGCTCTAGTATTATATAGAT
>JANOMD010000048.1:0-3362 GCA_031420135.1 Rhodoferax sp.
GGTTGCCGCCACCCCCAATTCCTGGATGCCGCAGCAGTTTGAAAACCCCGCCAACATTGACGTACACGCGCGCACCACGGCGCAGGAAATACTCGCCGACTTCCCCAATGGCATTGACGCACTGATCACCGGCGTGGGCACCGGCGGGCACCTCACAGGTTGCGCGCAAGTGCTAAAAGCCAAGTGGCCGCAGTTGAAAGTGTTTGCGGTAGAGCCGTCAGCATCGCCGGTCATCTCCGGCGGCGCACCCTCGCCGCACCCGATCCAAGGGATTGGCGCGGGCTTCATTCCCAAGAATCTGAACATGGCCTTGCTCGATGGCGTGATTCAAGTCGATGCCGAACCCGCCCGCGAAATGGCGCGCCGCTGCGCGCGGGAAGAAGGCATCCTGGTCGGCATCTCCAGCGGTGCCACGTTGGCGGCCATTGCACAGAAGCTGCCCGAGCTGGCCAAGGGCGCCACCGTGTTGGGCTTCAACTACGACACGGGTGAACGCTATTTGTCGATTGAGGGGTTTTTGCCGGCGTGATGGGGCTGTAGGCACTGGGTCAGACTATAGATAGCCCTGCTCCCGCTGGTGCCGAACCGCAAGAACGATCACCACATCTGCCGACTCGTCGTATTGGTACAGCGCCAGGTAGCCTGAATTGCCTCGCGAAATCACCAGTTCACGCAGGCCTTGCTCTATCGGGTGTCCAATCATCGGATGACGTTCCAAAATACACAGTGCATCGGTGATCAGATCATTGGTTCGCGCTGCTGCCAGTGGCTGCGTTGCCAGCAGAAAATCCACCAGCCGATCAAGGTCGTTGGCCGCCTCAATCGAGAGTACCCAACGCGTCATCAGGCGCTGGGCAACAGCCGCTCTAGGCGCACAGGCTTGGGGCGGGTGACTTTAAGTCCGCGCGCTTTGGCCTTGAGGTAGTGCGCAAACGCTGCGCCGTCCAGCACCTGTCCAGAGGCAATGGTTTGCTGGCGTGAACGCAGTGCATCCGCCACAAACGCACTGTGCTTCTCGGCGATGGACAAGGCCGACTCAATCGCGTTCACCATCAAGGCGTGTGATGTCACGCCTTGATCGACCGCAAGTTGATTGAGTCGAACCTTGGTTTCTTCGGGGAGTTTGACTGACAAGGTTGGCATGGAATTTCTCCTGATGTCAAATACTACCATGGTAATACCGACCCTAAAACCCAAGTCGTAAAATGCTGTGCCTGCTTGATGAACACAAGCCAAAGCGACACCGAAAATGATCCGACTCACTGAACTCAAGCTACCGCTTGACCACACGCCTGCCGACCTGAACGCGCTGGTTCGCGCCACACTGGCGGTCGCTGCAACTGATGTTGCGCAGTGGCAGATTTTCAAACGCAGTTACGACGCACGCAAAGCCGCCTTGCTGGTGGTCTACATCGTTGATGTCGCACTGCAAAGCCCGGCTGGGGAGCAGGCGTGCATTGACAGGCATGCCGGCAACCTGCACATTTACCCAACCCCCGACATGGCGTACCCGCTGGTGGCGCAAGCGCCGCCAACTTTGCCACTGCGCCCAATCGTCGTGGGCTTTGGCCCCTGCGGTATTTTTGCCGCGCTGCTGCTGGCGCAGATGGGCTTCAAACCGATCGTGCTGGAGCGCGGAAAACAGGTGCGTGAACGCACCAAGGACACCTGGGGCCTGTGGCGCAAAAACCAGCTCAACCCCGAGAGCAACGTGCAGTTTGGCGAAGGCGGCGCGGGAACCTTTTCAGACGGCAAGCTGTGGAGCCAGATCAAAGACCCGCGTTTTCTGGGCCGCAAGGTGATGCAGGAGTTTGTCAAGGCCGGAGCGCCCGAAGACATCCTGATTGAATCGCACCCGCACATCGGCACCTTCAAGCTGGTGAAAGTGGTGGAGAACATGCGCGAGCAGATCATCGCGCTGGGTGGCGAGATCCGGTTTGAGCAGCGGGTGACGGACGTGCTGATCGAGCCCCAGCCCCATGACGGGAGTGGCCGCACGCAGCGGGTTCGCGCGCTCACGGTGCTGGATGTGGCCGCCAACACTACCTATGATTTGCGCGCCGACCATGTGGTGATGGCACTGGGCCACAGCGCCCGTGACACCTTTGCGATGCTGTACGCGCGCGGCGTTTTCATGGAGGCCAAGCCGTTTTCCATCGGCTTTCGCATTGAGCATCCGCAGGGCCTGATCGACCGGGCGCGCTGGGGTCGGCATGCCGGGCATCCTTTGCTGGGTGCGGCCGAATACAAACTCGTCCACCATGTTGAGAAAGGGCTGGGTGCGGGGCGCAGCGTTTACAGTTTCTGCATGTGCCCCGGTGGCACTGTGGTGGCAGCGACCTCGGAACCGGGCCGCGTGGTCACCAACGGCATGAGCCAATACTCGCGCAACGAGCGCAACGCCAATGCAGGCATCGTGGTGGGCATCGACCCGCGCGATTACCCCACTGATACGGCCTCATTCCACGCTGCATTTGGCGATGCTGTGAATCCGCAAAAGCGCCCAGACGATGCGCACCACCCTTTGTCAGGCATCGTGTTGCAGCGTCGCCTGGAGTCGAATGCTTACGTGTTGGGCGGCAGCAGCTACGAAGCGCCAGCGCAACTGGTGGGCGACTTTATGGCTGACCGCACCTCCACTACTTTGGGCAGCGTGACACCCTCTTACAAACCAGGGGTCAAGCTGGGCAATCTGGCTGCTGCACTGCCCGATTACGCAATTGCCGCCATTCGCGATGCCATTCCGGTGTTCGGCAAAAAAATCAAGGGCTTCGACATGGACGACGCGGTTTTAACCGGCGTTGAAACCCGCACCTCGTCACCCCTGCGCATCACGCGGGGGGATGATTTTCAGAGCCTGAACGTCGCGGGCCTGTACCCGGCGGGCGAAGGTGCCAGCTACGCCGGTGGCATCTTGTCAGCCGGGGTGGACGGGATTCGGGTGGCCGAAGCCATTGCAAAACAACTCTGTGGCGCTGTACCAAGCCGGGTTACATTGGCTGCAACCATTCACACTTTGCCTGACCCCTATATCTGACGACCCATTCATGATCGACACTGACCTCCATTTCTATGAGCCTTCCAAGGGCCACGGCCTGCCGCATGACCCGTTCAACGCCATCGTCGGGCCGCGCCCGATTGGCTGGATTTCATCCCGCAGCAAAGGCGGCAGAGTGAACCTGGCCCCCTACATTTTTTTCAACGGCTTCAACTACACGCCACCGATCATCGGGTTTTGCAGCATTGGCTACAAGGACACGGTGCGCAATATCGAGGAAACCCGCGAGTTCGTCTGGAACCTGGTGACGCGCCCCAACGCCGAGGCCATGAACGCAACCTGTGCCAATGCGCCGCCCGAGGTG
>JANOMD010000049.1:0-5322 GCA_031420135.1 Rhodoferax sp.
CCTATGGCGACGAGCTGCGTTCGCTGTCCGGCGCAGGCTGCAATTACGTCCAGATGGACGACACCAACCTGGCCTACCTGTGTGACGAAAAAATGCGCGAAGCCGCACGCCAGTGCGGTGACGACCCCAACGAGCTGCCGCACCGTTACGCCAAGTTCATCAACCTGGTGGTTGCCCAAAAACCCGCCGGCATGACCCTCGCCATGCACCTTTGCCGTGGTAATTTCAAGAGCACGCATGCGGCCAGCGGCAACTACGAGCCGGTGGCTGAGGCGTTGCTGAAAGAGATGAATCTGGACGCCTACTTCATGGAATACGACGATGACCGCAGCGGCGACTTCAAGCCATTGCGCTATTTGCCAAAGGGCAAGACCGTCGTGCTGGGCCTGGTGACCACCAAGTTCGGCGCGATGGAGAGCAAGGACGACCTGAAACGCCGCATTGACGAGGCCGCCCGCTACGCGCCGCTCGATCAGTTGGCCCTGTCACCGCAATGCGGCTTCAGCAGCACCGTCCACGGCAATGACATCGCGGTCGAAGCACAACGCGCAAAGCTGCGTCTGGTGATTGAGACGGCACAGGAGGTTTGGGGTTGAAGGAATGGGTATACTTAGTCCATGTCTGTAGTCCACCATGCGCAAAGCCCAGGCTCGCTGCCATTCGTCAACGTGCATGACGCCAAAACGAATTTTTCCAAATTGCTTGAGCTTGCGCATGGCGGGCAGGAAATCGTTTTGGCAAAGGCGGGCGTACCCTACGCCAGATTGATGCCGTTGACCAAAGTAAAGAGCAAACGCCTCCCGGGCCGATTGACCGGCAAGGTGGGGGCCGCTTTTTTTGAGGCACTTCCTTCCGAAGAGCTTGAAGCCTGGTCGCCACTTTGAAACTGCTGCTCGACACCCACACGCTGTTGTGGTGGTGGACGAATGACCCCCAGCTATCGATCAAGGCAAAACGGCTGATTGCCAGCGAATCGAATACAGTGCTCATCAGCGCTGCGAGCGCTTGGGAGATTGCCACCAAAACCCGGCTTGGAAAACTCGAAATTGGCCAGATGGCGCTTCAGCGTTTTCACGATCTCGTTCAAAGCGACAGCTTCACGCACTTGCCAATGACCTGGCAACACTGCGTTCACGCCTGCGGACTGTCGCTGGACCACCGCGACCCGTTTGACCGCATGCTGGCTGCGCAAAGCCTGCTTGAGGATGCAACTCTCGTGACCAAAGACACTGCATTCGCCATGTTTGGCACGCGGGTGTTTTGGTAAATTTTGCAAGCATACAAAGGAGCCCGCGACAACATGAACCCCGCCATGAATCCTGCACTCAACCGCCAAACCCTGGGCGACTTGCTGCGCCGCACCGCGCAGCGCGACCCGAACAAACTGGCCATTCGCTGTGGCGCAACTGACTGGACTTACCGCCAATTTGACGACACCTGCAATCGTTTTGCAGCAGGCTTGTCGACGCTGGGCGTGGGTGTGGGCGACCGCGTGGCGGTGCTGGCGCGCAACTCGCATGGCTTTGCGGCGCTGCGTTTTGCCGCAGCGCGGCTGGGCGCGGTGCTGGTGCCGATCAACTTCATGCTGAACAGCACCGAGGCCAACTTCATCCTGGCGCATTCAGAAGCCAAGCTGCTTTGCACCGACTCCGGACTGGCCGAATTGGCCCGCAGCGCAAGTATTGGCACTTCAGTGCAGCAGCTGGTCTGGCTGCCAGGCGAAGAAGCCAGCAGCCCCGCAGCGGGCATGGTGACGTTCGATGAGCTCCTCAAACACGGCAACCTGCCGCCCGAGGTGGAACTGACGGGTGCCATGCTGGCACAGATCATCTACACCAGCGGCACCGAGTCGCGGCCCAAGGGTGCCATGCTGAGTCATGACGCGGTCATTTCCGAATACGTCACCTGCCTGGTGGATGTTGAGATTGCCCACAATGACGTGATGCTGCACGCCCTGCCGCTGTACCACTGTGCGCAGCTGGACGTGTTTTTTGGCCCCTGCATTTACGTCGGCGCCAGCAACATCATCACCGGCAAACCGACCGCCGACAACCTGCTGGAGTTGCTGGCGCGTGAGGGCATCAATTCATTTTTTGCGCCGCCCACGGTGTGGATTGCACTGTTGCGCGCGCCGCAGTTTGACAGCACAGATCTGTCCAAACTGCGCAAGGGCTACTACGGTGCGTCCATCATGCCGGTTGAAGTACTCAAGGAAATACAGCGCCGCCTGCCCCAGGTGCGCCTGTGGAATTTGTACGGTCAGACTGAAATTGCGCCGATGGCCACGGTGCTCAAGCCTGAAGACCAATTGCGCAAGGCGGGGTCAGCGGGCAAGCAGGCATTGAACGTCGAGACGCGGATTGTTGACGATGCCATGAACGACGTCGCAATCGGCGAGATTGGCGAAATCGTGCACCGCTCGCCGCAACTCTTGATGGGCTACTTCAAGGACCAAGAGCGCACACAGGCCGCCTTTGAGGGTGGCTGGTTCCACAGCGGCGACCTGGCTGTGATGGACAGTGACGGCTTCATCACCGTGGTGGACCGCAAGAAGGACATGATCAAGACGGGCGGCGAAAACGTTGCCAGCCGCGAGGTGGAAGAGGCGCTTTACGGCATCGAAGGTGTTTCGGAAGTGGCAGTGATCGGCCTGCCCGATGCCCGCTGGATCGAGGCGGTGACGGCCATCATCGTCGCCAAACCAGGCTACACCCTGACCGAGCAGGAAGTGATTGCCGCTTGCAGTGCGAAGCTCGCGCATTTCAAAGTGCCCAAGCGCGTGATTCTGACCGACGCCCTGCCCAAAAACCCCAGCGGAAAATTGCTCAAGCGCGAATTGCGCCAGCACTACGCCAGCACTACGCCAGCATTTTCTCAGGCAGACCGGTTGCTCAAGCCCGCCTGAGGCACTCGCAGTGCACGCTGGCCCGGTCTTGCAGCGGCAGGAAGTCCCGTGGTGGTGAATCTGTTTGGGCGGGCATGGGGTAAAGTGATCTTAATTCAAACAAAGGATCCCGCTGTGACCCCCAACCAACCCACCCATGGATTGCAACTTCGCTCACTGATCAGGCAGGCAGGTGCCCATTGTGAGCTCGAACTCGCACTGGTCAGCACGCCTACCCCCGCTCCTGCAGCCGACGAAGTTGTTTTGCGGGTGGAGGCAACGCCTGTCAACCCGTCCGACATTGGGCTGCTGTTTGGCGCAGCCGACATGTCCACCGCCAAATATTCCGGCACGGCACAACTGCCGGTGGTGACCGCATCGGTGCCCGAGCGTGCGGTCAAGGCCATGGCGGGTCGCCTCGGGCAATCGTTGCCGGTTGGCAATGAAGGCGCAGGCACCGTAGTGGCAGCAGGCAGTTCGGCTGCTGCACAGGCGTTGATGGGCAAAAAAGTGGCGGCAATCCCAGGCGCCATGTACTCACAGTTTCGCACCATCAAGGCAGCGCAATGCCTGGTGTTGCCAGCAGACGCCAGTGCAGCCGACGGTGCCTCCTGCTTCGTCAACCCGCTTACTGCGCTGGGCTTTGTTGAAACCATGCGGATGGAAAAACACACGGCCCTGGTTCACACTGCCGCGGCTTCGAATCTTGGGCAAATGTTGTTGAAGATCTGCCAGAAAGATGGCATTGAACTGGTCAACATTGTTCGCAAGCCCGAACAGGAGGCGCTGTTGCGTGGAATTGGCGCCAAGTATGTGTGCAATGCCGCGTCGCCCGGTTTCATGGACGATTTGACCAAGGCCCTGGTGGAAACTGGCGCCACACTGGCCTTTGATGCAACCGGCGGAGGCAAACTGGCGGGGCAGATTTTGACCTGCATGGAAGCTGCGCTGAACCGCACCGCCAAGGAATACAACCGCTACGGCTCGCCGATTCACAAGCAGGTTTACCTTTATGGCAACCTGGACATGGCGCCGACGGAGTTCAACCGCAGCTTCGGCATGGCCTGGGGTGTGGGTGGCTGGCTGGTGTTCCCGTTCTTGAGCAAGTTGTCGGCAGAGCAAAACGCCAGACTCAGGACGCGCGTGGCGTCAGAGTTGAAAACCACTTTTGCCAGCCACTACACCAAGGAGATTTCACTGGCACAGGCATTGCAGCCCGATGCTGTCAAAGCTTATGGTTTGCGTGCAACTGGGTCCAAATATTTGATCAACCCAAACCTGTGACGAAAGGTTTTTCGACGCCTCATTGCAGCTTGATTCCGGCTTGACCGAAATCTCTCCAATAGCGCAGCGAGCGAGCACAATCAGGTTGACAGGTTCAGTGCTTGTGAATAGCATTGAATTCCACAAAAATGCATACAGAATACGGAATACGAAAGGATAGTTTTAGTGCCTACCCAAAAAACCTCAGAAAATTCGCTCGGCCCGGTCACCCACACCGACGCGCTCGTCATCGGGGCCGGTTTTGCCGGACTTTATCAACTGCTTTGCCTGCGCGACCGGCTGGGTGTGTCGGTGCAAGTGCTGGAGGCGGGTGCCGGGGTTGGCGGCACATGGTATTGGAATCGCTATCCCGGCGCGCGCTGCGACTCCGAAAGCCATGCTTACGGCTTTACCTTCTCCGAGGAACTCTCCAAGGAATGGGAGTGGAGCGAGCGCTATCCGGAGCAGCCGGAAATCATGCGCTACATCAACCATGTCGCGGACAAATTCGACCTTAAGCGCAACATCTGCTTCAACACCCGGGTCACTGCCGCGCAATACAACGAGGCAGAAAACCTCTGGGAAGTGCGCACGCAGGCGGGCGAGCGGTTCACCGCGCAGTTCCTGATCACTGCCGTCGGTTGCCTGTCCGCCGCGAACGTTCCAAGGATACCCGGGCTCGACAGTTTCGGCGGAAGCTGGTACCACACCGGGCAATGGCCCCCGGAAGGCGTGGATTTCGCGGGCAAGCGGGTCGGGTTGATCGGCACCGGTTCCACCGGCATTCAATGCGCGCCGGTGATTGCCGAGACGGCTGCCCACCTCACCGTTTTCCAGCGCAGTCCGACTTACAGTGTGCCTGCCCGCAATGCGCCCTGGACCCCCGAATTCAAAAGCTATGTGAAGGAAAACACCGCAAAAATCCGCCATGCGATGCACGCTTCTGCCGGCGGGCACCCATGGGACAACAAGCCCCGCCTGGCACTGGAAACGCCGGCCCAGGAGCGCCTGGCCTTGTACGAGGCGGCTTGGATAAAGGGCGGCATCGAGTTCCGCACCACCTTCGCCGATTTGTTGACGAACAAGGCGGCCAACGACACGGCAGCGGAGTTCCTGCGCGGCAAAATCCGGGAGATCGTGAAAGACCCGGTCACAGCGCACAAACTGTCAAATAT
>JANOMD010000050.1:0-2917 GCA_031420135.1 Rhodoferax sp.
CACGGGCCAGTTGCTGAAGCGGTCTGTCAGCGTTTGGAAATGCTGCTCGGCCAGGAGCGTGGTGGGTGCGAGAAACGCGACTTGCTTGCCACCGGTGATGGCGATGAAGGCGGCGCGCAACGCGACTTCGGTCTTGCCAAAGCCGACGTCGCCGCAGATCAGCCGGTCCATCGGGCGCGGGCTGATCATGTCCTGGATCACGGCGTGAATCGCGGCTTTCTGGTCGGGCGTCTCTTCAAAACCAAAAGCGTTGGCGAAGGTTTCGTAATCATGCGGCGAATAGCGGAAAGGGTGGCCTTCACGCACCGCGCGGCGCGCATAGATGTTGAGCAACTCGGCGGCGCTGTCGCGAATCTGCTCGGCAGCCCGGCGTTTGGCTTTTTCCCACTGGCCACTGCCCAAGCGGTGCAATGGCGCCTCGTCCGCGCTGACGCCGGTGTAACGACTGATGAGTTGCAGTTGGCTCACCGGCACATAAAGCGTGGCCTTGTCGGCGTATTCCAGGTGCAGGAACTCTTGTATCTCGGGCTCGCCATTGGCCAGCTTGTTGCCCAAATCCAGGTTGACCAGGCCTTTGTAGCGGCCAATGCCGTGGGCCGAATGAACCACAGGGTCGCCGATATTCAGTTCGCTCAGGTCTTTGATCAACGCCTCCACGTCGCTGACCTGCTCCTGCTTTTTGCGCCTTCGCGTGGTGGGGCCTGCGGCGAACAGCTCGGTTTCGGTGACGAAGTCGATGCCTTCCTCAATCCATGCGAACCCGGTATTCAGCATCGACGTGGCGATGCCAAATTTTTCGTCGCTACCCTGGAAATCGGTCAGCGATTCAAACGCAGGCGGGCTGACATCTGAGGCATGCAAAAAATCGAGCAGGCTGGCACGACGGCCATCACTCTCGGCCAGCACCAGAATGCGATGTTGCGTATTACGGGCGTGGCTCTTCAAGCGGGCCAGCGGGTCTTCGTTGCCACGTTCAACGGCGAGCACGGGCAAGGCCTCAAACTCAGCGAAAGGGGATTCACCCTGGGAGCTTGCCTCTTGCGTCGGCGGTTTGATGGCTAACTGGGCATATTCGTTCGCCCGCGCATAGAACTGCTCGGTGCCCAGAAACAGCGCCTCGGGCGGCAGCGCCGGGCGTTCGGGGTCGGTTTGCACCAGGCGATAGCGGTCCTTGGTGTCTTGCCAGAAGCGTTGAAAAGCGCCCTCCAGGTCACCGTGCAGGACGACTGTGGCGTCGGCACCGAGGTAATCAAACACAGTGGCTGTTTCGTCAAAAAACAGCGGCAGGTAGTATTCAATGCCGGCGGTGGCGACGCCATTGCCAATGTCTTTGTAGATGCGGCTCTTGGTCGGGTCGCCTTCGAGCAATTCGCGCCAGCGCCTGCGAAATTTGGTGCGTGCGGCGTCGTCCATCGGGAATTCGCGCCCCGGCAACAGGCGCACTTCGGGCACCGGATACAGGCTGCGTTGGCTGTCGGGATCGAAGGTGCGGATGCTGTCAATCTCGTCATCAAACAGGTCAACACGGTAGGGTACCGGGCTGCCCATGGGGAACAGATCGATCAAGCCGCCGCGCACCGCATATTCCCCAGGGCTGACGACCTGGGTGACGTGGCTGTAACCGGCCAGCGTCAGTTGTGCCTTGAGTTTGGCCTCGTCAAGTTTTTGCTTTACTTTGAATAGAAAGGTGTAGCCGGCCAAAAAGCCTGGTGGTGCGACGCGGTACAAGGCTGTGGTGGCCGGAATCACCACCACATCGGCGCCCGTGTGTTTGTCGCGCTGTTGCAGCCGCCACAGCGTGGCCAGCCGTTCGCTGATCAGGTCCTGGTGTGGCGAGAAAGTGTCATACGGCAAAGTTTCCCAGTCGGGGAACAGGACACAGCGCAGGTCGGGGTCAAAAAACGCCATCTCGTCGATCAGGCGCTGGGCATCGGTCGCATCGGCGGTGACGATAGCCACCTGTTTGCGTTGGCTTTTTTCACGCTGGCTCAACTGCGCCAACAGCAGTGCATCGGCGGAACCCGGCGGGCGGGGCAGGATGTAGCGTTTGCCGAGGCTAAGCTTGGGTAATTCCATTGACTGGGTTCAGATTAAATACACAAATGGGAAACACCCCGCGCCTTGAAAGGGGGGGTGTGGGAGGAAGGGTGCCAGGGTCTAAAACAGGCTGCGCGGGCTGCGCAATGCATCGATTTTAGAATAGTGGTCTGCAACGCTTCGTATTCATGACCCAATTTCCCCCGAATCGCCCGGTTTCACCATTGACCGCGCCGCGCCTTTGGGCGCTGGTGCCCTGCGCAGGCGCGGGCAGCCGTGCAGGATCCGCTTCGCCAAAGCAGTACCAGCCGGTCGCAGGTAAACCATTGGTGGTGCACACGCTGGCGGCGTTTGGCGAGGTGCTGTCGCTCGAAGGAATTCTGGTGGTGGTGGCCGAGGGCGATGATTTTCTGGATTCTGCAAGGTTGAGTGCCATCGGCTCGTCGGTACCCATGTCGATTGCCCAATGCGGCGGCGCCACGCGCGCCCTGAGCGTGCTGAATGGCTTGAATGCCCTGCTGGCCCTGGGTGGCGCGCCACACGACTGGGTGCTGGTGCATGACGCAGCGCGCTGCCTCATCACGCCCGTGCAAATCAGGGCGCTAATCGATGCTTGCCTCTGCGACGAGGTTGGCGGCCTGTTGGCGCTCAGGCTGGCAGACACGCTCAAAAGCGCGCGTGACGGGCGGGTTGCCGCCACCCTCGGGCGCGCCGACAAGTGGCTGGCGCAAACCCCCCAAATGTTCCGCATTGGGCCTTTGCTGGCCGCTTTGGCGCAAGCCGGTACGGCGGTGACGGATGAATCCAGCGCCATGGAGGCCATGGGCTTTCGGGCCAAACTGGTGGACGGCAGCGCACAGAATTTCAAGGTCACTTACCC
>JANOMD010000051.1:0-3492 GCA_031420135.1 Rhodoferax sp.
AAGAGGCGGTCGAAGCGCCGCGCTGGCTCTCCGGCCGCTTCGCCCTCGGTCAGGCACGCGACACGCTGCACATCGAGTCGCGCTTTGCGCCCGAAACGATTGACGAGCTGGAGCGGCGCGGCCACCCGGTCAACCGCTGGGGCGGGTTCAATGAACTGGCCGGGCATGCGCACGGCATCACGATTGATCCGGACAGCGGGCTGCGCATGGGCGGCTCGGATCCGCGCAGTGACGGGGCAGCGGTGGGGTATTAAAAGTTGCGCTGATCAAGTCCCTGACGCTTGGATTCTCGGACTTGCCAACGGAGTGACGGACAGAGTCAACGGCTTGCAAAAGCGACCCTTCCATTTGCGGACTTGATCAGGGATTCCCGAGAAATATCCAAAAAGTCATTCGTCCTGAAACTCCTGGGGCAGAACATGGGGTTCCTGACCCTATGACCGTTTCGCTCCTGAGCGGCTTTCGTTGCAACAAGACATGGCTGTTGAGCCGTGGCCGCTGCTTCCCACGACTTCGTGACCGACCTAACTGGTGCTGGGTTGTGCCGTGCGAGCTAGCCCTCAGGGGGGATTCACTTCAAGGCGGCCCGGGATCCGGGTCGAATGGCCGTCGAGCGTCACCTCGTAGTGGTATGCCAGCCGGCCACCAGCGGTGAAGCTACCTTGCGGGATGCGAAACTCATACCACTGGGTGGTGGCATTGCCGCCGGGCGCGATACGACCGGGCACACGCAAGGAAAAGTTGCCTGCTGTGCCCGTGCCTGAGGCAGCCTGCGGCTGGGCCAGCGCGGCCACCAAGGCGACGTCCTGGTAGCGCCCATCGATATCCCCGCCATCGCCCCAGACGTTCAGACGCAGCCGCAGCACCAAAGCGCCATCGGCCTCCTGGCGCTGGGGGTGCTCATGTGCGCCTCCGCCACCCGGCTCGAAGCCTGACTCCAGCGACCGCCAAACCAAGCCACCGCCAATGACAATCAAAGCTAGCAGAATCAGCAGAACCCTGGGGAGCGCGCGTCCAAACATGCCCCAGTATGCTCTTTGGTGCACTTGAGAGTGCCCGCGTGCAGGCATCACGCCGGATGGTCGGCGTGACGGCCTCTGAGCGCGCACTCGCAAACGCCTGCCAAGGCCGCTTGAAATGCCTGGGGGCGCCGGCTCAAACCCACATGCGGGATGACGCGCTGATTGCCCACCTGGGAAAGGAAAACAAGCCGGAAGCCTTCAGATTCAGAACCTGGATCGAGCGAAACATCGCATTGCCTGGGCGAAGGGTGAGACAGAACTTTGGCATCCACGTGGACACTGAGGGAAGCACCGGTGGCGATGGCGACTTTTCCGGCAAGTCGTTTCATGTGAACTCCAAAAATTCAGGTGGCTTCCGCGCGCCCTCGATGACATTCAAAACTAATAGCAATAAACCTATATTTGTCTAGAGCTAGAGGCATATTTGATCACTTTTTTGCCAATTTTCGCAAAAAAATTTCTGAAAATTAACTCTGAGGTTAATTTTTTTAGATTTTGGCGATCACCCACTGGCGCACGCTGGCCAACGCGGCAGGCAGCTTGGCGGGTTCGGTGCCGCCAGCCATCGCCATGTCCGCCTTGCCGCCACCCTTGCCGCCGACCTGGCCCGCTACGAAGTTGACGAGTTCACCGGCTTTGACCTTGTTGACGCAGTCCGGCGTCACGCCCACCGCAATCTGCACCTTCCCAGTCGATTTATCGCCATCCACCACGCCCAAAACCACGACCGCCGTTTTCAGCTTGTCTTTGAGTTTGTCCATGGTGTCGCGCAGGGCTTTGACATCAGCGCCGTCAAGTTTGGCGACCAGCAGCTTGATTTTCTGGCCGTCCTGGCCAGTCAGCTCAATCGCCTGCGTCAACAACTCATCGCCTTGGCTTGAAGCCAGTTTTCCTTTGAGCGCGGCAACTTCTTTCTCAAGCGCCTTGACGTGATCCAGCACAAAGTGGATGCGTTCATTCAACTCAACGACCGGTACCTTGAGCGCACCTGCAACCTGATCGACCGTGTCTTCAAGCCGCTGCAAATAGCCCAGCGCGTTGTTTCCGGTGACAGCCTCTATCCGCCGCACGCCTGATGCCACGCCACCTTCGGCCACGACTTTGAACAGGCCAATGTCCCCCGTGCGCTGCACGTGCGTGCCGCCGCACAACTCGCGGCTGTTGCCGATGTCAAGCACGCGCACCGTTTCGCCATACTTCTCGCCAAACAACATCACAGCGCCGGTTTTTTGCGCGGATTCAATGTCCATCACGCGCGCTTCAGTCGCGGCATTGGTCAGGATTTCTGCGTTGACGCGAGCTTCGATGTCGCGCACTTGCTCGTCGCTCACCGGACCGTTGTGGGTGAAGTCAAAGCGCGTGCGATCGGCATTCACCAGGCTGCCCTTTTGCTGCACGTGGTCGCCCAGCACATCCACCAGCGCCTTGTGCATGAGGTGGGTCACGCTGTGATTGCGCATGGAGGCGGCACGCACGACAGCGTCCACGTGGGCAGTCACCGCATCGCCCACTGTGAGGCTGCCGCTCTTGACAGCGCCATGGTGGCCAAACACATCGGCCCTGATCTTTTGGGTGTCGCTGACTTCAAATAGCCCCGCGTCGCTGAACACCGCGCCTTCGTCACCCACCTGGCCGCCGCTCTCGGCGTAGAACGGCGTGCTGTCCAGCACGACGATGCCGGATTGACCTACGTTCAAAACCGTGACGGGTGAGCCGTTGTCATACAGCGCGAGCACTTTGGATGCTTGCGTGAGGTGGTCATAACCGACAAAGGTGTTGCCTTCGCCGCTGTAATCCAGCGCCTTGTCCATTTTGAATTTGCCTGCCGCGCGTGCCTGGGATTTTTGCCTGTCCATCGCGGCGTTGAAGCCTGCTTCATCGACCTGCACATCACGCTCGCGGCAGACATCTTGCGTCAAATCGAGCGGAAAGCCGTAAGTGTCGTGGAGCTTGAAGGCGACATCGCCCGAGAGCAATTTGGCATCACCGGCCAGCGACGAATCGAGAATCTCCATCCCCGTCGCCAGCGTCTCAAAAAACCGCTCCTCCTCGACTCGCAGCACGTCCATCACCCGCACCGCATCGGCTTTCAAACGCGGATAGGCATCGCCCATCATTTCGACCAAGGTCGGCACCAGCTTGTGGAAGAAGGGCTTCTTCTGCCCCAGCTTGTAGCCGTGGCGAATCGCGCGGCGGATGATGCGGCGCTGCACGTAGCCGCGTCCGTCGCTTGAAGGAAGCACGCCGTCGCTCACCAAAAACGCAGTTGCGCGGATGTGGTCGGCAATCACGCGCAGGCTCTTGTTGTTCAAATCTGTCACGCCAGTTTCACGCCCGGCGGCTTTGATCAGCGCGTCAAAAATGTCGATCTCGTAATTGCTGTGCACGTGTTGCAGGATGGCGGCCAAGCGCTCCAGGCCCATGCCGGTGTCCACGCAGGGTGCGGGCAGTTTGACCAGGCTGCCATCGG
>JANOMD010000052.1:0-11142 GCA_031420135.1 Rhodoferax sp.
GCGATGCCACCCACCAGTGCGCCATTGGACACCGGCTTGGCCGCTGGCGCGCGGGTTTGCGCCAAGGCAGGCGCTTGAACGACCGGCGGGTCAATTTTTGAAAATACGCTGGGTTCATCCGTTGGTTGGGTCGCTGGCCCCGGGGAAGTGATGCGGAAGGCCGTGCCATTCTCATCGGCTGAACCAGCGTAAGCGCCGACAAAAGTCGGGTCGTCGCCGCGCCTGGCCGCCGCCTTGATCGCATCTGCAAACTCCCTGGCGCTCTGAAAACGATCGGCCGGGACTTTCGCGATGGCCTTTTTCACCACGGCGTCCCAGGCGGCGGGTAGGGTCAGATTCAGCGTGGAGGGGGCCAGCGGCTCTTCCCGCAGCACCTTGTACATGATGGTGGTGGCGTTGCCGGTGAATGGCTTTTCGCCTGTCAGAAACTGGTACAGAATGACGCCGCAGGAAAACAGGTCGCTTCGACCATCGACAGCTTGACCCATGAACTGCTCGGGTGACATGTAGGACGGGGTGCCCAGAATGGTGCCGGCCTGGGTGAGCTCCGAGGTCTCAAGCCGCGCAATGCCAAAGTCAGCCACTTTCACCCGTCCGTCGGCAAGCACGATCAGGTTGGCGGGTTTCATGTCGCGGTGAATGACGCCTTTGCCATGGGCGTGGTCCAGCGCGTCCAGCATCTCGACCATCAGGCGTTCAACCTCTTTCAGGGCAAAGCGCTCGTCGGCATCGAAGTACTCCTTGAGTTCCCGGCCTTCCACATATTCCATCGCAATAAACGCCACCCGCTGGCCGCCACCCAAGGGCGGCTGCGCACCCGCCACCATAGTGTGGTCGGTTTCAGCCACCACTTCGCCATAGTCATAAACGGCCACAATGCCAGGGTGGTTCAGCCGCCCGGCGGCTTGGGCTTCACGCTTGAAGCGGGCCAGTACCGCGCTGACTTCGCCGCCTTTGAGCTGGGATGGCAATATCGTCTTGATCGCAACGATGCGCTCAATGCCTGGGTCAAAGCCTTCGTACACAATGCCCATGGCACCTTTGCCAAGTTCACGGCGAATCTGGTACTTGCCAAGTTGGGTCATGGGCGCCATGGTGGTTCCTGCGGACTGGTAGTGATCAAGTCGAAGCTACGACGGTTACTTGTGCTTGGCGTCAATGTCCCATACCGCCGTCTGCACCAGACGCTGAACCATCGTGTCCAGACCAACACCGCCTTTGGCGCTGCTGCTGACACCCATGAAGCTGCCGCCAGTGGCACCGACTTCCATTTTCAGCTCCTTGTAGCCGGTGGCCACTTGCTGCGTGGTGTTGGCATTCATGATTTTGTAGCGCAGGCCGATGAGCCAGACACCGGTCGCTTCCTGGGTGTTGACCGTGCCCACTACGCCACCCGCAACCGCACCGGCTCGGGAGCCGGTCAGGCCGCTGATCAACCCGCCCACTGCGCGCCCGTCAAACCCCTTGGTGTTTTCGGCAATCTGTTCAGCCTTGAGAACGTCGAACTTGAGGATCCATTTGGTTGTCTTGAGTTTGCCAGGCTGCAGCGCCTTGCGGGCCGCCTTCGGGTCGCCCAGGTTGAACGCGAGCGTCACCTCATTGAGCAAGCTGCCCAGGTTGGCGCGCTCCAGCACCGTGAAGTTGGCCTGTGACAGCTCAATCTCTGCAAAATCGGCAATGTTGTTGGCCGTGAATTTCTGGGTGAACATCGCGTTGCTTGCCTTGATTTCGCCGGGTATCACGATCAGCGCCGGGCCCTGTTTGTTGCGGTTCTTGTACTCAACCTCCTTGTAGGCGGCAGCATCAGCGGCGGCATTGGCCTTGTCCGAGGTTGAACTGCCCGCCGTTGGAGAAGGATTGCCAAATGAGGGAGGCTTGGCCGCTGCAGGCGCCGCCTGCACATTGGAGGCCGCAGCAGGAGCGCTTGGCGCCAGTGATTGCGCGGTGCTGCCAGCGGGTGCCGGGCCAGCGGTCTGGCAGCCCGCCAGGCCCATCACAACAAGTGATGTCAATGCGACGCTTGAAAAGACGTGACGAATGGAGGTCAATGCATATGCTCCGGTTGAGAGTATTGGGGCCATTTCAGATAGAAAATTCTGCAGTGCAAAGTCACTTGTATTTGGCGTCGATGTCCCAAACGGCGGTTTGAATCAAGCGCTGAACCATGGTGTCAAGGCCAACGCCGCCCTTGGCAGAGTCCGAGACACCCAATACGCTGGTCTGGGTGGCACCGACTTCCATCTTGAGTTCCTTGTAGCCTTGGGCCACCTGGTCAGTGGTGTTGGCGTCCATGATTTTGTAACGCAATCCGATCAGCCAGACGCCGGTCGAATCGGATGTCTTGATCGAGCCCGCCACCTGTCCGCCGACTGAGCCGCCCAGCCCGCCCAGCATGCCGAGCAGCCCACTCACCGCGCGGCCGTCAAACCCCTTTTTGTTTTCGGCAATCTGCTCGGCCTTGAGAATGTCAAATTTCACAATCCATTTGGTGGTCTTGAGTTTGCCCATCTGCATGCTCTTGCGCGCTGCGGCAGGGTCGCCCAGGTTGTAAGCCAGTGAAATTTCTTGTAGCAGGTTGCCCAAGTTGGCCCGCTCCAATACCTGAAAATTCGCACTGGACAATTCCAGCTCGCCAAAATCGGCAATGTTGTTGGCGGTGAATTTTTGGGTAAAAGTGGCGTTGCTGGCCTTGATTTCTCCCGGAATCACCACCAGCGCGGGGCCCTGCTTGTTGCGGTTGCTGTACTCCACTTCCTTGTACGCGGCAGCATCGGCAGCGGCATTGGCTTTGTCCGACGTGGACGTGCCGGCCGTGGGTGATGGGTTGCCAAAGGTGGGCTGTGCCAGCACTTGACTTCCCAAGCCGCACAGTGCCACTGCAGCCACAACCAGTGCAGATTTGAAAAGCCTGACGGGTTTGAAGACTGTTGTCATGTTTGATTCCCCTTGAAAATTGCGATGCCGCTGGATTCAGGCCGGGAGATTTGACTTGAAGTTGCCCGGTCTGCGGTTGATGGGCTGGCGAGAATCCAACCTATTTTGTTGCAGCCATTTTGCAATGGTCGCTGTAGAGCTTGGCCACCACGTCCTCTGCGCTCTCTTCGACCAGCGTCAATGCCATGCCGGCCACGTCGTGCCCGGCATAGCTTTCATTTTTGGCGCTGGCCTGCGAAATCACTTTGCCGTTGGGACCAGTGAGCGTGAACTTCATGCCAATGCTGACCTGGTTCACATTGATGATGGCATTTTTATGTGTATCGCTGCTGATCACGCCGCGCAGAATATACTGCGCGGCCATGCGCCTTGAGGCGCTGATGGCGGCATCCGGGTCGTTCTTGAAAAAGGCGTTGATCTCGGCCTGCGCCACCTGCGCCTTGATCTGGGCCGGTGTGAACGTCTTGAGGCCCACCGATTGCAGGCGGTCGTTGATGGCGCTGACGTGCGTGTTGTAAGCCGCCTGGTTGGCGCTGATGGCACCATCCCGGTTCTCGGCAATCACCACCATGATTTTCTGGTTTTTGATTTTGTCCCGGCAGGGCGTGGCCAGCATGCCTTGAACGTCGGACTGGCGCTTGTCCTGTGCCTCTTTGCCGGCCTTGTCAGCCGGGTCGGGGTCAGAAAACTTGAAGCCCTGCGCCTGCGCAGACACCGTCAGCACTGCGACAGTCAACAACACCATCAATTTAGTTTGTATAGTCATCAACGCCCAAATAATTGGATGCAACCGCCAGCGATCGTGCAATATTGGAGTTAACCGGCAGGGCAATATTCAGCCAATACGCGGAGCAACAAGCAAATCGTCGAGCAACTTCACAGCGTATTATCGGTAACAAAGTGTCAATAACCAAGGAATTTTGTCATGGATTTAGGTATTAAGAACAAATGGGCGCTGGTCTGCGGTGCCAGCAAAGGCTTGGGCCTGGGCTGCGCGCAGGCGCTGGTGCAAGAAGGCGTGAATGTGATCATCGTTGCCCGCAGTGCCGACGTGTTGCAGGCCGCCGCCGCCAAGTTGCGGACCGAGTACGCGCAACCGGCCAGCACCGAGGTAATCGCCATTGCTGCTGACATCACCACAGTAGAGGGCCGTGCTGCCGTTTTTGCGGTGCGCAAGGACTTCGACATTGTGGTCACCAATGCAGGCGGCCCGCCACCCGGCGACTTTCGGGATTGGGACCGTGACGTCTGGATCAAGGCGGTTGACGCCAATATGCTGACGCCGATTGAACTCATCAAGGCCACGGTCGATGGCATGGCCGCACGCGGCTTCGGGCGCATTGTCAACATCACCTCCAGCGCTGTGAAGGCGCCGATTGACATCCTCGGACTGTCCAACGGCGCGCGCAGCGGGTTGACGGGTTTTGTGGCGGGCGTGGCGCGCACCCGGATTGCGGCGCAGGGCGTGACCATCAACAACCTGCTGCCGGGCCTGTTTGACACTGACCGCATCAAGACCACGCTGGCCGGTGCGGCCCAAAAGCAGGGTGTGGATGTTGCTGTGCTGGCCGAGGCGCGGCGCCAGTCGATCCCTGCCAAACGCTTTGGGCGGCCGGAGGAATTCGGCGCGATCTGCGCGTTTTTGTGCAGCGTGCACGGGGCGTACATCACGGGTCAAAATGTGTTGGCCGATGGCGGTTCGTTCCCTGGCACCTATTGACAATAAATTAACTTGCAGGTTAATTTATGTCTTCAAATTCCCGGAAAATCGACAAAATACCAATAGAATATGCCTCTAGCTCTCATGTTTATTAAATACTTTGCTATTTAATATATAGCAAATGTCAAGCCTCTCCAAAAATTTACCTATCGACCTGCTGATTGTTGGCGCTGGTTTCGCGGGTCTTTACATGTTGTACAAGGCGCGCCAGTTGGGGTTGAACGCGCAGGTGATCGAAGCCGGTGGCGGTGTTGGCGGCACCTGGTATTTCAACCGCTATCCCGGTGCGCGGGTTGACATCCAGAGCATGGAATACTCGTTTTCGTTTTCTGAAGTGCTGCAACAGCAGTGGCGCTGGAGCGAGCGTTATGCAGGCCAGCCCGAGCTGTTGCGGTATGCCAACCACGTGGCGGACAAGTTTGGCCTGCGCGACGGCATCTTGCTCAACACTGCGCTGCGTGGCGCGGCGTTTGATGAAGGTGCCAGGCGCTGGCACGCCACAGCGCAAACCGGGCAAACCTGGTCGGCGCGGTTCCTGGTGATGGCCAGCGGCCCGTTGTCGTCCCCCAATCTGCCTGCCTTCAAAGGGCTGGACAGTTTCAAGGGTCCGGTCTATCACACCGCCCGTTGGCCGCACGAGCCAGTTGATTTCACGGGGATGCGCGTGGGCATCATTGGCACGGGTTCATCTGCCATCCAGTCGATTCCCATGATCGCGCAGCAGGCCAGTGCATTGACCGTGTTCCAGCGCACTGCCGCCTATTGCGTGCCAGCCCGCAATGGCCCGCTTGACACGGCGCTGGAGGCGCGCATCAAGGCAGACTATGCCGATTTCAGGGCGCGCAACCGGCGCATGCATGGTGGCTTCAGTGCCAATCTGCCGCCACACCCGGTCTCGGCACTGGCGGTGGCGCCAGCAGAGCTGGAAGCTGCATTTGAGGCACGCTGGCAAATCGGCGGCTTTGCCCTGCTCGGGGCATTTAACGACCTGTTGCTGAATGAAGAATCCAACGCACTGGCCGCAGAGTTCGTGCGCCAGAAAATCCGCGCAACCGTGCAGGACCCCGAGACCGCGCGCCTGCTGTGCCCGGCGCAGACCATCGGATGCAAGCGTCTGGGCGTGGACTCGAACTATTACGAAACCTACAACCGCGCCAATGTGAAACTGGTCGATGTCAGCCAGCACCCGATTGATGAATTCACCCCGGCCGGCCTGATCACCCATGGCAAAGACTTTGCGCTGGACGCGCTGGTGCTGGCCACCGGGTTCGATGCGATGACTGGCACCCACACCCGCCTGGATCTGCGCGGGCGCGGTGGCTTGCCGATTCAGGACAAATGGAAAGCCGGCCCGCTCAATTACCTCGGCCTCACGGTGGCGGGCTTTCCCAACCTGTTCAACATTGCGGGTGCCGGCAGTACCTCGGCTTTTACCAATGTGATTGTGGCCATCGAGCAGCATGTGGACTGGATTGCCGACTGCATTGCCTACCTGGACGCCAATGGCCTTGCAACGATTGAAGCCACCGAACCCGCTGAGGCGGCGTGGATCGAACACGTCAATCGGGCCGCTGCACGCACCGTGTTCCTGACCTGCAACTCCTGGTATCTGGGTGCCAACATTCCCGGCAAAACCCGCATGTTCATGCCGCTGGCGGGCGGGTTTCCGGCTTACGCCAAAAAGTGTGCGCAAGTGGCTCAGGATGGCTACGAGGGCTTTGTCCTCGCATAGAGCCCAAGCGCGTCAATCCCCTGGCATGTTCACATGCAGCTTCACGGGTTGGGCTGATTTCTTGCGCAGGCGAATGTTGAGCATTTCCACGACCAGTGAAAATGCCATGCCAAAGTAAACGTAACCTTTGGGCACATGTTGGCCAAAACCTTCGGCCACCAGAACCACACCCACCACGACCAGAAACGACAACGCCAGCATTTTGATGGTCGGGTGGTCTGACACGAAGCGGCCAATCGGGCCGGCAAACAGCATCATCAGCGCGACGGAGACAACAACTGCCGCAATCATGATGCGCACGTCATCCACCATGCCCACGGCGGTGATGATCGAATCCAGTGAGAACACCAGGTCGATGATCATGATTTGCACGATAACGGCGGCAAAGGTCGCCTTCACGGCGCTGGACGCGTGATCTTCCTCGCCTTCCATGGATTGGTGAATCTCGGTCGTGCTCTTCCAGATGAGAAAGAGGCCACCCAGAATCAAGATCAGGTCACGCCCGGAAATCCCTTTGTTCATCACGGTAAAAAGCGGTTCGACCAAGCCCACAATCCAGGCCAGCACCAACAATAAGCCAATGCGCATGAACATTGCCATAAAGAGGCCGATTCGCCGCGCAAACTCGCGTTTCTCCTTGGGCAGTTTGTCCACAAGAATCGAGATGAAGATGATGTTGTCAATGCCCAGCACCAGCTCCAAAGCGGTCAGTGTGGCAAAGGCAATCCAGGTTTGCGGGTTGGAGAGAAGTTCTAGCATGCGATGATTTTTTTTGGGATCGTGGAGCGGAATTGCCAAATGGCTTTTGCACTGCAATTATTGTCTGAAAAAGCGGCTTTGAGCGGCAACAGCGCTTTGGCTATTCCTCATGATTCGCAAGGCATTTTGCATTCAAAGAGGTGGCTCCTTGAATCCCCCATTGTCGGCACCACTGCTAAACATGCGTGTGGACAGACCGGCTGGGCAGAAGCATAGGCGGCGCCAGGGGCAGGCACACCGTCACGCAGGTGCCCGCAGCCAGGGCGCTGGCAACGTGAACCTGGCCGCCGTGCAGCTCAACAATCCGTTTGACAATCGCCAGACCCAGGCCCTTGCCACCCTCGCCTGTGGCGGGTGCGACGCTTTGCCGGCTATGGTAAAACCGGTCGAACAGTTGCGGCAGGTCGGCTGCGGCAATGCCTGGCCCGGTGTCTTTGACGGTGACCAGAACTTGTGCGCCGCTTTGAATGGCATCCAGTGAAATGCTGGCGCCTCTGGGGCAAAACTTCAGGGCGTTGTCCACCAGATTGGCAATGGCCCGCTCAAACAGTTCCACATCGACTGCCGCTGCCACGCCCTTGGAGGTGTTGGCGTGAATCGCCACGCCCAGGCGTGTGCCGCGTTCGGCAAACCGCAAGGCCACGTCGTCCAGCAGGTCCACGATATCCATCACCTGGGTGTTGAGTTTGAATTCCGGCTCGTCAAGCTGGGCGAGGTCGCCAAGGGAATGCACCAGCCGCGCGGCGTTGTGGGTGTTGCGCAGTGCGACTTGCACCAGTTGGCGGTCGCCCGCGCGGGTTTCGTCCGCAGCCCAGCGGTTTTCAAGTGTTTCCAGACAGGCCACAGTTGCGGTCAAGGGCGAACGCAGGTCGTGCGACAGGTTGCTGACGCCCTCCCGCCTGAAATGGTCCAGCCGCCGCAGGGTGCTCCACTGTGCGCGCAGCGTGGTCAGCATCATGCGAATGCCGTTGTTGAGCTGGCCGAATTCGTCCCGGGTTGAGGTGGCTGGCAAGCCGAACGCGTCGGTTTGGCCATTGCCCTGCGTTGTGGCGAAGTTTTCAAGGCCGTCGCGCGAAACGGCTGCCACGACCTGTGTCAATTTAGCCAGCGGCCGAGTCACCGCTGCCGTGACCCAGGCGGCGACCAGGGTCGCCAATGCAACCACCGCCAGGATCAGGAGCAGGGCAGGTTGCGCAAAGGCACTTTGCACCGGTGCCCAACCGCCCTGCGGCAAGATGCGCTTGTGGCAAACCAGGTAGAGGTAGCCCATCACCGTGGGGTCATTGCGAATGACCGTCTGGCGCAACGGGCGGGCGGCAATGACGGCCCTGCCGTCCATCCGTTGTGGGTCGTCGCCCAGCACGTAAGGCATGGGTATCGTCCCTGCGGCTTCCTTCACCGGACCCAGCGCCACTTTGAAGCCTTTGGGAAAAGGCATTTCACTGGAGGTTGCCACCACGGTGCCCTGTGCATCGAGCATGTAGAGCTGGGTGTCCGGCTCAAACAAGACCAGGTTGCTCAGGAAGCCATTGAAGTCGTCGGCAAAGCGCTCGCGCATGGCAAACATGTCGGTGTGCCGGGCCACCACGCGGTCCAGAAAGGCGCTGGCCCGGTAGTAGGTGGCCTCGTGATCGAAGCGCTCAAAAGCGAACAAAACCGCTGCCATCACGCCGATGGCGGTGAGCAGCCCGGTGGTGAAAATGGTCAGCGCGATCTTGAAGCGGACGGTCACGAAGCACCCTCGCGCATTTTGTAGCCAGCACCGCGGACAGTCAAAATGAGCTCGGGTCGAAGCGGGTCGAATTCCAGTTTGGCACGCAGACGGTTGATGTGCGTGGTGACGGTGTGCTCATAACCCTCATGGGTGTACCCCCACACCGCGTTGAGCAGTTGCGAGCGCGAGAATACATGGCCCGGGTGCTGCGCAAAGTGAAGCAGCAAATCAAATTCGAGCGCGGTGAAGTCCAGCAACCGGCCCGCCACAGTAACCTGCCGTTTGACCGGCATTATTTCCAGTTCACCGTTGCGCAGTGAAGCCCCCTGGGTCTGTCCATGGATCTGTGCCACGCGCAACAGTTCAGAGCGGCGCAGCAGTGCCTTGACCCTGGCCAGCAGTTCGGCCAGCGAAAAGGGTTTAGTCAGGTAGTCGTCCGCGCCAAGCTCAAGGCCCAGCACCCGGTCAAGTTCGGTGGATTTGGCGGTCAGCATCAGGATCGGGGTGATGCAGCCGCGCGCACGCAGGGCCTTGCAAAGATCCAGGCCATCGAGCCCCGGCATCATCAAATCGAGAATCAGCAGGTCGTTGTTTCGCGCGGTTTCACTGGCCAGTGCGGCCAGGCCGTCAGGTGCAGACGTCACCTCGTAACCGGCACTTCGCAAGTTCAGAACCAGCAGGTCTCGAATGTCGGTTTGATCTTCCGCTACCAAAATTCTCTTCATATCCATGCGCCTAGGTCAATGCGGGGGCTCAATTCTTACCGCAATGCTTACCTCAATGTTATCTGGCTGTGATATTTCGCGAGGGTAGTGTGAGATCGGGCAGGCAAAGTACGTGCATCGACCACAAAGCATCCTCTAACCCAACCACCCAGCGCCTCAAGCGCCAAAAACACCATGAACCAATTTCAAACCGAATCGATGCCAACGGCCCATGGTATTGCAAGCGGTTTTGCCGATGCAATGGCCAACCCGCTGGCGAACCCGCTGTCGGCACATTTTGCTCCCGAGCGTGACGGTGCCACCCCGATTGCCGTATCGTGGACCGAGATGGTTTCACACCGCGCCTTCCTGGTGCGTTTTGCCCGGCGCAGGCTGCTTGACCCGGCTCTGGCAGAAGACGCCGTGCACGACGTTTTCGAGGCGGTGATGTCAGGCCGAGCCAACTTTGAAGGGCGCGCGGCCCTGCGCAGCTGGCTTGTCGCCATTTTGAAATTCAAAGTGGTTGACATCATCCGAAGCCGCGCGCGCTATGGCAGCTATGACCGCTTTGACATGGACGAAGATCAGGACGGCGCGGGTGTCGACCAGCTCGCCTGCGACTGCGCTGGCCCGCAAGAGCTGGCCTTGCAGCGCGAGTTGCTGGGCCAGGCCCTCAAGCGCATCGACTTCCTGCCCAAGGGCCTGCGCGACGTGATGCAGTTTCGGGTACTGCAGGACGAAAGCTCGCAAGAAGTCTGCGAGCGCCTTCACATCACCGAGTCAAGCCTGTTTGTGCGCTTGCACCGTGCCAGAAAGCAACTGCTGAATTGATCAAGCACCGGCCAGGAGAAGTTCCACGGTTTTGATGCCCGCCAGGGTCAGCAGCAGCGAGCCAAACAGATGCAGCCCCACCGTGCCGAGCGCCAAAGCATGGCGCTGGGCCTGAAGCATCGCCATCACCTCAGCCGAGAAACTTGAAAAGGTGGTGAGGGCACCCAAAAAACCGGTGACCAGAGCAAGGCGCCAGACCGGATCCAGCTCGGGCAGCGCCTGAAAAGCCGCCACGCAAATGCCGACCAGATAACCACCAATGAGATTCGCTGCCAGTGTGCCGTAGGGGAAAGCGCCACCCGCGCTCAGCCAAAGGCCCAAACCCCAACGCGCCAGCGCGCCCAGGCTGGCTCCGATGCAAATGGCTGCGACAGACACCATCCTGCAAACCTACTTTTCCTTGCCCATCACCAAGTCGGGCAGGTAGGTGACGATTTGCGGAAATGCCGTGACCAGCGCAATGCAAACCACCAGGCAGCCAAAGAAAGGAATTGCCGCGCGGGCGATGGTGTTGCTGTCTTTGCCGGTCATGTTTTGCAGCACGAAGAGGTTGAAGCCGACTGGTGGCGTGACCTCGGCAATCTCCACCAGCAGGATGATGAAAATGCCAAACCAGATCAAATCGAACCCGGCCTTCTGGATCATCGGCAACACCACCGCACTGGTCAGCACAATCATGCTGATGCCGTCCAGCGCCGTGCCGAGGATCAGATAGACGACAGTGAGCACCGCGATCAAGGCAAAGGGC
>JANOMD010000053.1:0-3156 GCA_031420135.1 Rhodoferax sp.
TCTGGCCGACTATCTGGTGAAGAAGGGTCTTGCATTTCGTGATGCCCATGAAACCGTCGCACATGCCGTGAAAGCCGCCATCTCGCACCAGGTGGATTTGTCGGAACTGCCGCTTGCGGTGTTGGCCCAATTTCACCCAGCGATTGAAAAAGATGTTTACGACTGCCTGAGCTTGCGCGGCTCCCTCAACGCTCGTCGTACCTTGGGCGGAACGGCGCCGGACCAGGTCCGTGCCCAGATTGCGTTGCATCGGGCGCGGTTGGCTTGAATGCGCCCAATCCAGTCTGCCAGCCTGAAATCACATCCGATTCCGGTGATTTCAAAACGCTACATAATAGATAGCAAACTATCTATATAATACGAGAGCTATAGGCATATTCCATCGTTTTTTTTGGGAATTTGGTGCCTTTTTAGTCCATAATTAACCTGCAGGTTAATTTTTAGTCGCTTTTTTGACATCGCGTTGCTTCGACGGCTGGTTACATTGAATTGCTTTTGCTTGCGCGCAAATGGCTGCAGATTGGGGTGCGTATAGCAGGTTCGTGGATCGCCGCAATCACCCTGATGGTGCTGGCTTTTGCGTTGAAATCGAAATGAACGCCTGATAGCAATTTCAAAAATTGGCAATCAATGACAACCTGAATGACCGGGACTCAATCGGATGGAAATGAATGTCATCAACCGCTGCACCTTCACTACTGAGTCGAGACCTGTAGAAGTAATCTATAGCGGAGTCTTTGCGGTCAGTCAAATTGAAGGCTTCCAGCTGAATTTTGACTTTGGGGCTGACCTTGTAACCAATTCGTCCATTGAGAGTGGCCGTACTTTGGGAGCGCACCGAGTTGTCTTCCACCAGCGGACGGGGGCCAAAATAGCGCAACTGCAATGCTCCAAACCATGGACCCAATTTGTCGACCGACAACGCCAGTGACGCAACCCCTTCTACCGCTCCGGGAATACGGTTTCCGGCCGGGTTGCTATCCTTGAAGCGGGCTTGAGCAAAGGCCACGTCGGCATCAATGGTCATCCAGCGGTTGGGCTTGTAATAGTTGGAAAACTCAAACCCAATTCGACGACTCGGGTGCCCCGCCTCAGTTGTGCCTGCGTCGCCAACAAAAATCAATTCTGAATCCAGGTCAAGCTGGTAAACAGAAAAGGTGCTTTGCAAACCAGCGATTGCTTCTGTACGCACGCCTACCTCAAACCCTCTGGAGCCAGGCAGGGGCGACACTCGGTCTGCTGGATTGCCGGTTTTAGGGTCGATAGTGATGGTCGCGCCCCGCGCATCGTTGCTGTGGAACCCCGAACCAGCGCTGACGTAAATCTCGGTCCTGTTCCAGGGACCAAAAATAAAATTTAACTTCGGGTTGACGGTGGTGGCCACCTGAGTACCGGAGTTAGCCGGGTTGTCGCTGTCCACATTGAAGCGAAAGGCATCGGCCCGGACACCCAAAACGGTCCGGAACTTGTCGGTCCATTTGGTCCTGTTTTCAAGGTACAGACCAAGACTCGTTTCGACGATGTGGTCAGACCGTGTGGTCGCCAGACGTTGGCGCGACACGCTGCTGTAAAGCTCGTTGTCAATGTTGTCGTTTTGAAACTGCACGCCGACCGTGTTTTCTGCGCTGCGTCCGAGCAGGGTTGAATTCCAGGTATGGCTGGCGTTGAAGCCGGTGGAAGTGCGCTGGTCTGGCTGCGCAAACTGGTCGCCATTGACGCGGTCATCCAGAAAATAGGTGAAATTGGAAAACAGCTCCATTTTGCTTCTGACGACGTAGGCATTGACTTGGCTCGAACCATTGGTTGTGGATTGCCGCCAGGCCCCCGACAGGCTGTAGCGGCTCGCTTGGCCACCATCCGTTTGATCTATTGCGTCAAACCGGCCCAGAGTGCCCGCGACTACGGATCGCTGCGGAATTTGGTCAGTGGCGCGCCATTTGGCTTCGTACGCCATCAGGCTAATGTTGAATCCAGAGTCATCGTTGCCGTGGCTATATCGCAGTACGGCATTGCGTTTGCGGTATTCATCACCCAATGTAAACGGGCCTTCGTTGCGGAACAGCTCCAGTGCATAAAGCAGGCTGCCACCGCCCAGCTTAGGAGAGGCCGCCAGCAAGGTACGGGCGTAGCCATTTTGGCCAAGCCCAACGCTAGCTATGCTCTGTGGCAGCGTATTGGCGTATTTCACATTGACCGATCCTGCGGATGAAAAGTCGCCCTCAGCCGCATAAAACGGACCTTTACGGTATTCCACCAAGGTGGTAAGTTCAGGAATCAGAAAATTCAGATCGGTCCAACCTTGACCGTGGGCATGACTACGTTGATTGACCAGCATGTCATCAATGGTGGTGCGCAAATCGGTGCCATGGTCGAGATTGAACCCGCGCAGGTAAAACTGGTTTGCCTTGCCTTCGCCACTGTGCTGACTTACCACGAGGCCGGGCACTGCCTCCAACACCTCGCCCGGTCGATAGACTGTACGGGCTTCAAGCTGCTGTTGAGTTATGACTCCCATGTTGGCAGTCTCGGCATCGCCCAGAACACTATTGCGTGAGCCTTGAATCAACACCGGTTGCAGGGTTGTCGCTATGGTTTGGGCCAAGCCCTCACATTGAAATAGGGCGCCGCCAATACCGACTGCAAGCGCGCAATTTGCTCTAAATGAAGTTGTCATTTTGAATGTCCCAAAAAAGTCAAAAGAAGTTCACCCGCTGCAAAAACCACCAAGTAGCGATCACGATCAACGCCACCGACCCGCCACGCACGATTGCACTTGAATACCAGGTTCTGCCAACCAGCGGTTGCGACAGCAGCACCCAGCCCGTCACTGCAATCAACTGCCCGGCTTCAACACCGAGGTTGAACCCGGCCAGCGCCCACGGCAGCAGTGCGGTGGGCGCGGCGGCTTCCAGCAGCAGCCCGGCAAAGCCATAACCGTGCACCAGACCAAACACCAGCGCCAGCACATCGGTGCGAATCCAGGGCGCCGGGCGCAGATTCAGCAACGCCGTGACACCAATCGACAGCGCGATGACGGGCTCCACCCAAACCGGTGAGCCCTGCGTGAAGCCAAACGTGGCCAGTATGAGCGTGATGGAGTGGCCAATGGTGAATGCCGTGATGGTCCGCAACAAGGCGATCCACACATTTCCCTTG